>NZ_DASYCH010000126.1:0-5191 GCF_036500295.1 Puia sp.
TCGGCGATGGAAGCCGTCTCCCGCCGCAGGTAGCCGTCGTCGTCGATGCTGCCGACGATCTGTTCGGCGATCTTACGGGTGCGGTCATCTACCACGAGCATGCCCAACTGATCCAGGAGCAGTTCATGAAAAGAGGTCTCGACCTTATGCGGCATGACCCGATCTTCGTCGGCATCGGGGTAGTTGTCGTCACGGAGTTTATAATCTGCGACATCATCGTCGTATTCGTTGACATATTCGCTGATGTCAAGATTTTCATATTCGTCTTCGCTGCCATCTTTCTCCTCGAATTCTTCTCCGCTTTCGAATTCATCTTTCGAGTCATCCGTGAGTCCATCTTCATGGTCATCCGCCGTTTCTTCCAGCGCCGGATTTTCTTCCAGCTCTTCTTTAATCCGTTCTTCCAGGTTTGCCGTAGGTACCTGTAGCAGTTTCATTAACTGAATCTGCTGCGGAGACAGTTTTTGGAGTAACTTTTGCTGTAATGATTGACTTAAAGACATGTATATCAGGGGTTTTACGCCGTCGATTTGCCCTTATTAAGGAAAAATCGGCTCGAACCACAAAAATCAGGCCGTAAATCTACACAAAAAGGAGGGATCGACCATGCAACGAATAAAAACTTTTCTTGTTGTATGTATTTCAATACTATTCGCCGGGGTTGTGCGCGCTCAAAATGGGGATAACCGGGAAATTAAAAAAATACCTGAACGCCTTGATTGGAAGGTGGGGGTCGGGAATCTGCGTTTAGAGGGGTTGGGTCCCGGGGGTTTGATCGTGCGAACCGGGGATCCGGCGTCGGGGATTGAGACTGGGAATTTGATCACGAGGACTTCCGATTGGGTGTTTGAAGGCTGGGGTGCCGGGGGGCTAGGCGCGAGGACTGGTGCGCTGGTGATTGGGAGGGCGGACGGGCTTGTGGTTGAAAAGACTCCCCTGCCGCCTATACGGGCGATTGACATATACGCTCCTCCTGCTGCCATACATCCGATCGGCGGCGATTATTATGCCCGGCACATGGGCTTTTTCTGTCAAAAAGAGCTGGAATTTGAGAAAACGACGCGTATTCCCCTGCATTTCCGGCTGGGGTCGCTGGAATATGTGAATCACCTGGAGGGGAAATGACCTTGCGGGTGGTATAGACGACGATGCCCAATGGGTATGATGGCCGGAGCGGCGGTTACCGGCTCGATACCTGGGAGGCTGCCAGCACCTTTTTGATGGCTGTGGCGATCTTCTCTCCTTTTTCGCGGGTCTGCTCTTCCGTCCATGACAGCGCGATCGCGGTGGAGACGCAACGACCCATGATGCGATCGCTGGCGGGATAGTCGGCCGTTTTTAATGCCAGGAGCGCCTCTCGCTGTCCGTCGTTCAGGTTGTACAAAGTTGCCGCCTGGCGGAGATGGTCCCATTTGCGGAAGTAATGCCACAGATTATCGAACCAGTAAAAATTACCGGCCAGGATGGCTTGTTCCTTTAGCTCGGCGATGAGGCCGCGGGTCAGCTCTTCGGTGGGAAGGAACCAACTGAGGAAGGTACAGCTATCGCCGGAAGGATCGGGTATTTCGCGGAAGCTGACTTCGGGTATTTTTGAGAGGATGGCCTTTAATTGACCATGGTTGTTTTTCTGGATGGCCAGGAAGCGGTCGAGTTTACGGACCTGCGCCAGCCCGATGGCGGCATGGAGTTCGGAGATCCGGTAGTTGTACCCGATAAAGGGGTGGAGGTCCGCGCCGCGGTCGACTCCTTTGTGGTCATGCCCGTGATCGGAATATCCGTCACACTTTGTATACACGTCTTCGCTGTTGGTGACGATCCCCCCTCCTTCCGCACAGGTGACGGTCTTTACGAAGTCGAAGGAGAAGGTCCCGGCATGACCGATGGTGCCCAGGTATTTCCCTTTATATTTTGCGCCAAAGCTCTGACAGGCGTCTTCCAGCAGGATCAGGTCGTGTTCGTTGGCGATGGTCATCAGGGCGTCCAGGTCGGCCATTGCGCCACACATATGAACCGGCATGATGCATTTGGTCCGGGGGGTGATCGAGGCACGGACGGCACCGGGATCTAAAGTCAGGGTCTCATCCACGTCTACCAGCACCGGGATGGCCCCTACGCTGAGGATCGACTCGAAGCTGGCCACGAAGGTAAAAACGGGCATGATGACCTCATCGCCGGCGCCGATACCCAGCGCGGCAAAGGCGGTTGTCAGGGCGGCCGTTCCGCTGGAGACCAACTGCGTATATTTACAGTCCAGCCGGGCGCTGATGGCTTGTTCCAGCTCTTTGGCCTTCCAGATGCCTTTGCGGGGGGCGTCGAATCCATAGCGCATCAGGATGCCGGAGTCCATGACGTCGTTGATCTCTTTGCGTTCTTCGGGGCCGAATAATTCAAAACCTGGCATGTTTATAAGATTTGTTTAGTAATATGATTTGTTTAGTTTCTTCGCCATGGCAAGCCATGGCGGAGGATCATCATTTAATTATTGGCCGGCGGCTGATGGGAGTCTCCGGCCAATGGCGGGTCCGGCCAATGGCGGGGCCGTCGTGGTCATGGCTACAAAATTAGAGAAAAGGATTGGAACGGGCAGGCTTTCCATATTGGTCCGGCTTACGGCCGTCACATAATAAAAGTGTGGCTTGCCTTTCTCTTCCACCGTACCATGGACCGTGAAACCGGCCACGGGATCGTAAGGGATGAATTCATAGATGGGTGTGGAGTCGAGACTTGCGATATCCGCGGAGTCCAGGCGGTAAACGGCGAATCCCCGCAGGCTGTCGTCCTGGCTTCCCTTTGTGAGCCAGGCGGTCCCGCTGCCTTCCTTCTTATTGGTCTCCGTACGGAAGGTGGGTTCATGGGGACGGGTGGTATCGAGCCAGGGCATCGGCGGGATCAGGGCGGGGTATTTATAATAGTTATTCTGAAGGCTGTCGTTAAAACCATAGGGGTCCCGCTCGAAGGATTTGCTGCTGAAATAGACCGCTCCCTGCACGCCTTCGGTGGATCGCTGCGCCTGGATCTCGCGGGGCAGGAGCGAGGGGTCCCGCCAGGCGGCATTGGTGCCGAGTTTGTACGGCGCAAGGCCGATATAACACTGCCTGCCATACGAATGACGGCCCCACCAGTCCAGCAGAACGCCGAAGGGTACATGCGGCTGAGTGAATTCAAAATAGATCTGGGGAACGACATAGTCAATCCATCCGTTCTTTAACCAAAGAAGGATATCGGCGTAGAGATTGTCGTAGTTGGTCACTCCCGAGATCGTCTCGCTGCCCTCCGGGTCCCTGCTTTTATTCCGCCAGACGCAGTAGGGGCTGATGCCAAACTTGCAATATTTTTTTTCTTCCTTGATCGCCCTGCTTATTTTTAGTACGATGGAATCCACATTGCTTCTTCGCCAGTCGCCGATCGACATGCCGTTGCCGTATTTCGCATAACTGGCGCCGTCGGGGAAGTCACTTTTCGCGCTGCCTTCCACGATATCATAGGGATAGAAATAGTCGTCGAAATGAAGGGCGTCGATATCATAGCGGCGGACGATATCGCGGATCACACCGGTCACATATTCCTGTACTTCCTTATTCCCGGGATCGAAATACAGTGTGTTCTCAAAACGGACAAACCATTCGGGATGCTGTCGGGTGATATGATCGGGTGCGACGGAAGACCGTCCGATGGTCTTGACGGCCCGGTAGGGGTTGCACCAGGCATGGAATTCCATACCGCGCCGGTGTGTTTCTTCGATCATGAACTGCAATGGATCATAATACGGCACCGGGGGCCTGCCCTGTACACCGGTCAGCCATTCGCTCCAGGGTTCAAGGGTGGAAGGATAGAAGGCGTCGGCGGCGGGCCGGATCTGGACGACCAGGGCATTGAGACCATTCTTTTTGTGCATATCCGCGAGGCGGATAAATTCTGCCCGCTGGCTATCGGCCGGCAATCCCTTTTTTGAGGGCCAGTCGATATTTTCCACGGAGGCGACCCAGGCGGCGCGGAATTCATATTTTGGGGATTGGGGAGACGCAGCGGATTGGTGGGATGCAGCGGATCGAGGGGGGGTATGGGGCGAGGGCGTTGCGATTCGGGTCGCTGGCGCGGGGGGCGACTGTGTGGCGGTGGTTTGGCTCACCGGTGGCGGAAGCTGTTGCGCGGATAAAAATGCGGGGATGGACGACAGGAGGGCGGCAAGGAGGACGACCCCTGCGATATTGCGTAGTTTATCCAGCAAGCTGTTGAGGGTTTTTGTTTCGTCGACCGAAAGGCTCTTCATGACCTCGTCCATTTCCTCTTCATAGGCATCGATCTTTTCAAGGAGTTTTTTGCCTTTTGCCGTGATCATGACGTCTACGAGGCGGCGGTCGCCGGCATTCGGGTTCTTTTTCACCAGGCCCTTTTTCAACAGGCGGTCCACGATCCGGCTTGTATCGCTCATTTTATCGAGCATCCGCTGACGGATCTGGAGTGTGGACAGCGGTTTACCGGCACCCCGAAGGATCCGGAGGATATTGAACTGGCGGGGGGTGATGTCCCATTTGTCGAAGAGGGCGTTGAGCCGTTCCGTCATCCAGTTATAGGTATAGATAAGATTGATCCCTGCCTTCTGATATTCGTTCCGGAATTTTCGCTGGTTGATTTCGTTTTCAAGTGCCATGGAGTCGCCACCCTTTTGTTCTCAATTATATAATGTCTAAATGTACAGAATTTATCCGTTGTGCCGCGATCACGATGTCCTTCTGCCGTTTTCGCGACGTCCTTCTGACGTTTTTGCGATGTCCTTCTGAAGATGTCCTTCTGAAGTTATCGCGATGCGCGGTGCAGGTCCCGGACGAGCATAAAGGTTTATAATACTGCGTACGACCTGTTATCGGGATGATCCGGCATTGCAGCGCACGCTATTCACTCCACACTTTCGTTCCTTCGCTGCAGTTGGCGCAAATATCGATATTCTTCCGGCTTTGCAGGATCTGGCGACGAAATTCAATATACTGTTCGTTGTGCCAGATCTCTCGGAACGGTTTTCCTTTGAGGTCACCCAGTGGGTGTTGTGCGTCCTTGTCGAAGCAGCAGGGAACCACGAGGCCATCCCAGGTGATCACGGTTGCATGCCAGAGCCGCCAGCAATGGTTCTCAAGCGAGTTCTTCAGTATATATTCGCCGTCGCCATTCTTCCGGTAGCGGCTAAATTTATTAT
>NZ_DASYCH010000127.1:0-3134 GCF_036500295.1 Puia sp.
TCACGATATCCATCTCTTCCTCGATGGACTCAGGCACCGGCAGGACAACGGTATTGAAACGACGCTTCAACGCGCTGGACAATTCATTCACCCCCTTATCGCGGTTATTCGCCGTCGCGATGACGTTGAATCCCCGCACCGCCTGGATCTCGATATTCAGTTCCGGAACCGGCAGGGCTTTCTCCGACAGGATCGTGATCAGCGTATCCTGCACGTCCGCGCCGATGCGTGTCAGCTCTTCGATGCGAACGATCTTCCCATCCTTCATGCCCCGGGCGACCGGCGTTTCCACCAGCGCTTTCTCACTCGGTCCTTCAGCCAGGAGTCGGGCGTAGTTCCACCCATAACGGATGGATTCCTCACTGGTGCCCGCCGTACCCTGCACGATCAGCGTGGAGTCGCCACTGATAGCTGCCGACAGATGCTCACTGACCCAACTCTTGGCGGTACCCGGCAGCCCGTATAACAACAATGCCCGGTCGGTGGTCAGCGTAGCGACGGCAATCTCCATCAGCCGCCGGTTACCGATATATTTTGGCGTGACGACAAAGCCATTTGTCAACTTGCCGCCGATGAGATAGGTCACGACGGAGGCAGGTGAAAGTTTCCAGTTGGCAGGACGGCGATCGCTGTCCTGTTTGATCAGTTCGGCCAGTTCTTCGGCGAATAGTTGTTCGGCATGTTGCCGGAGGAGTGTTGACATAGTTATTCGTTAAAAGCATTTAAGGTTTGTTCTTTGAGTGCGAGCAACCGCTTGACCTGATTGGCGATATTGGTCCAGAAAGGAGCCTTCGCGGGTTCGGAGGGGCCGAAGCCATCCAACAGGGCCAGGATTACGATCGGGATACGGGCGATATTTGCTCTGTAGAAGCCGATCGTAAATTCGTAGGGATTTTTGGCGGTGTGCTGGATGATCGTCTTTGCCAGTTGAAAAGGCCATTCTCCCGGCCAGTTCCGGGCGCTATCGATAATGGCGCCATGATTATTTTTGAAATTCCGCAGGCAATAGGCTTCCTGTTGTGCCGGCGGCAAGAGATCCAGCAGTGTGGCATAGAAGACCTCCCGGTGGTCGAGATAGACCTGCGCCCATTTTTGATCCCGGAACTGCACCGTTGCCTTGACGAAGGCGGGGACATATTTTTCGTTGGCGCCGGAAAAAAGGTCGAGGATCCCGCCGGGCGGCAGCGCGAAATGGTCTTCCCAAAACGCCGGAGGGATATTTTGCATCAGCTGATACAGGGCAAATTCTCCATCCGTGAAAAATTTATCATTGCTGAGCTTTTCGATGCCCGGGAGATATTCTCCCTTGTCCGGGATCACCGGCGGATAGATCTGCAGGGAAGTTTTTGTCATCATCCCCAGCAGGGCCTTCTCGCGCTTTACAAAGATCATCGATCGAACGAGTTCCGCATATCTTGTCACCAGGATGCCGCCGGGCAACTGTTTCCAAAGCCGAATGGCTTCTTCCTTCACCTTCTGGCTGCGGTCGTTCTGCTGATCTATCAACAAGGGCTCATCTTCCGGTTGTATAGTGCCATCGAGTTGTTTAAGCAGTTCGGTCCGCATGTTTGCATTTTCCTGTGGCCAGGTCTGCGTCAGCCATTCCCGCGCTTTTGCCGGGTCTTGCTGCCGCATGCGCCAGAGCGCCGCCTTTCTCTGATCGGGCTGACCGGTTTGCCAGAGTTGTTCATCATCGGCCGTCGATGAAAATTTCCAGGCGGGATTCAGCCGGCTGAGCCATTCGCCGCGGCGGCCACAGACAGTCGCAATAGCTTCCTGGATCTTCCGCTGATGTACGCCCCGATCCAAGAGAATGGGAATAAGATCGGGAACGACGAGCTGCTGTGCGGCGATGCATTGTTCCAGCCATAGTCCAAACAGCGGCGCGCTGTCTACGGTCATAATATCCCTTAAAATCAGCCCGGCACGGGAGGAACAATAAGGGGATGTCTCAGGCGCGGCTTCGGAGAAAACAAGCGCCGGCTGATGTATGGGCTTGATCCCACTCTGCCGGAAATTGAAGCTGAGGGCGGCGAGTTGGAGAAATTTCTCCTCGGCGTCTGTGGCTTCCCGCTGATGGAGCAGCGCGGCGGCTTCCTTCAGGGCTTCGGGCAGATCGGCCGTGGCGACAGGTTTCTTTTCCGTTCCTAGCAAGGCCGTGTTGATTATTTCATTCCAGAACTGCATCACAGCATCTTGTATTCGTTATTGAACCAGACACCCACCGGTTCGTATTCTTTTTCTTTTCCGATGAGGGTCATGCGCATCGGGGCGCCGCCGGTCAACGCCAGCAAATCCCAGATCGCACTTTCTTTCCCGCGGATGCGCATCAGTTGTTGCTGCTCGTCCTGCAACCACCACTCGTTGTTATACGATACTATCCGTAGCTGGGTGACGATACAGGGCCAGGCGTCGGCGAAAGGCGACCGGGCGTTATAGAGCGTTTCCGTTTTGACTACCGTTATCCAGTTGTCATAGGCTTCGGGTAGCTGCTTCGGCTTCCAGGTATTATATTGATCCTTGACCAAGGCGCGCAAGGGTAGGGCGGAGTTGAAAAACACCAGCTCGGCGTCGACGACCAGCCCCGGCGTATAACTCGCCGCCGGTGGTTGATTACGGACATAGAATTGGAGGATCAGCGCATAACGCCGGCTGCGAAGACCATAGAACCAGCTACGCTCCACGAAGAGTTTCTCTTCTTCCGTCGTTTGCTTTGCGAGAATAAACCATTCGTCCCGGATGCCCGTCTGTGCCTTGAGTTCGTCCTGGTTTTGCGGAAACCCAATGAGACTGCGGATGTCCTGCTGCAAGCCAGGATGAAGCGTCTCGATATTCTTATACCCCTGGATGACGAGGTACAGCTTCAGCAGCTGGTCCAGGCATCGCGTCTGCCAGCCTTCGACGAAATAGTTGATCTCGCTTAAGGCCTTCAGTTGGCCGGCCAGTCCCGGCGCCTGGGCATCCACCATGCGTTTAGCCATGTTCTCCCAGAAAGCAGCGCCTTTTTCCGGCAGGTTCAGCATCCCCTGACGAATGATGTCTTTTATAAACCGGAGTAACTCGTCGAGTCCGTCGGCCACCTTTTGCTGCCGGGCCTGCTGGCGTTTGGACTGGGCGGTTTCGTCGACAGGCTT
>NZ_DASYCH010000128.1:0-9550 GCF_036500295.1 Puia sp.
ACCGGCGACCTCCTCTTCCTCTACCGCGATGGCGCTTCCGGCAACGGCAACCTCATCCTCGATCGCTACGACACAAAGACAGGCACCTGGACCCGCATGCAGGATAAGCTCATCGACGGCGAGGGAAAACGCAACGCTTATTGGCAGGCCGCACTGGACGCCGCCGGCACCCTCCATCTCTCCTGGACCTGGCGGGAGTCCCCTGACGTTGCCACCAATCATGATATCGCCTACGCCCGCTCCCGGGACGGCGGCCGCAGTTGGGAAACGTCAACCGGTCAACCCTATACCCTCCCCATCACGGCCGCCACGGCCGAATACGCAGCCCGCATCCCTCAGCACAGCGGCCTCATCAACCAAACCTCCATGTGCGCCGACGACGCCGGCAACCCCTATATAGCCACCTACTGGCGGCCCGGTAATTCCCAGGTCCCGCAATACATGGTCGTCTATAAAGACGCCGCCGGCTGGCATAGCACCCAGGCCTCGGCCCGCACCACGCCATTTCTGCTCGGCGGCGCCGGTACCAAACGGGTTCCGTTCTCCCGCCCCCAGATCCTGGTCGACAACAAAAAACTCTTCCTCCTCTATCGCGACGAAGAACAGGGCAGCAGGATAACCCTCGCCACCTGCCCCGACATCGCCACCGGCGCCTTCCATATCCAAAACCTCTCCACCGACAGCTATGCCAACTGGGAGCCCACCTACGACCAGCAACTCTGGGCCGCCAGTCACGAGCTCAACCTATTCGTCCAACGCGTCGGCCAGGGCGACGGCGAAACCCTCGAAAACCTCCCCGCCCAACCCATCTCCGTCCTCGAATGGCAGCCCGGTCTTACTCCCCCCGAAAAAAAGATAGCCGACTATATCGACCACCATATGCAGGACGCCATGCAGCTCCTCATCAACTCCGTCAACATCAATAGCGGCACCCTCAACATCGCCGGCGTCAAAAAAGTCGGCGAAATGTACGCCGTCCAACTCCGCAAACTCGGCTTCACCATCGAATGGGTCAGCGAGCCCGACTCCCTCCATCGCGCCGGCCACTTGGTAGCGACCCACACCGGCAAAAAAGGGAAAAAACTCTTCCTCATCGGCCATCTCGACACCGTCTTCGAACCCGATATGCCCGCGGGCCCTTATACCGTCCTCAACGACAGCACCGCCACCGGCCAGGGCGTCAATGACATGAAAGGCGGCGACGTCATCATCATCACTGCGCTCCAGGCCCTCGAGGCCGCCGGGCAGCTAAAGGACATGAACATCATCGCGTATTTTACAGGGGATGAAGAACGGTCGGGCACACCGCACTCCGAAGCAAGAAAGGATTTCATCGAAAGGGCAAAGACCTGCGACATCGCCCTCGCCTTCGAATCGGCGATGGGCCTCAACACCGTCGCAGCCGCCCGCCGCGGTTCCAGCAACTGGGTCCTCGACGTCACCGCAAAGACGGGCCACTCCGCCACCGTCTTCACCGACTCGGCCGGCGATGGCGCCATCTATGAAGCCGCCCGCATCCTCAATACGTTCCGCGAACAGCTCAGCACCGAAAAATATCTGACGTTCAATCCCGGCTTCATCGTCGGCGGCTCCGGCATCACCGTCGACCCGCAGGATGCCCGCGGCGAAGCCATGGGTAAAACAAATATCATCTCTCCCACCGCGCATGTCACCGGCGATCTCCGCTTCCTCAGCGAAGCCCAGAAGGAAGCCGCCCGCGAAAAGATGCGCGCCATCGTCGCCGCCGCCCTCCCCGGCACCCACTCCACCATCCGCTTCAGCGACGGCCTCCCCGCAATGGAGCCCACCCCCGGCAACCTCCGCCTCGTCGACCAGCTCAGCGCCGTCACCCGCGACATGGGCCTCGGCGAAACCCTGCCCGGCGACCCCGGCGCCCGCGGCGCAGGCGACATCTCCGACATCGCAAAATATCTCGACTGCCTCGATGGCCTCGGCGCCTCCGGCAAAGGCGCCCACCGCGCCGGCGAAACAATCAACCTCCACGAATACCCCCTCCTCATCAAACGCGCCGCCATCTTCATGTACCGCCTCACCCGCTAATCGACTTTCAAGCTCTTCGTCGGATTCATCCTCGCCGCCCTCACCGCCTGCGCACTCACCGTCAGCAACGTAACCCCCACTCCCCCAATCCCCGCCGCCACAAAAACCCAAAAAGAGATCCCCACACGGTACTCATACCCCCGCAGCCACCGATGCAAAAACACCCACGCCACCGGCGCCGCAATACAAAACGCTATGCCTACCAATACCAAAAATTCTTTCGACAGCAGCCCCCACAACTGCACCACACTCGCCCCAAGCACCTTCCGGATCCCGATCTCCTTCGTCCTTTGCTCCGCGACAAACGCGGCCAACCCAAAAAGCCCCAGACAGGAAATAAAGATCGCCAGCCCTCCAAACAACACCGCAAACCTTCCCACCTGCTCCTCCGCCAAAAACTTCGCCCCATAAGCCTCGTCCGCAAACAGGTAATAAAAAGCATCCAGCGGGTCCCAACGATGAAACACGGTTTCGATCCTCGCCAGCGCCTCCTTCATCGGTAATGCCGGTGCGATCCTCACCACCAGGTATTGGATCCGCACATTCGAACTGAGTGTAAAGAACACCGGCGCCACCGGCTGATACGGCGACTCCATGACCAGATCCTTCACCACCCCTACAATAGGATGATCCACGTCGTGCCATCGGATCACCTTTCCAACCGGATCGGCAAGCCCTGTAAACCGAACCGCAGCCTCATTTAAAATAAAAGCCCCGCTATCGGCAACATTCCCCGGCAAAAAATCCCGCCCCTCTTTCACCGTCCATCCGATGGTTCGGCCAAACTCATAACCCACAAACAAGGTGCCGATCGCCGGAACAGTCTTAGGATCACGTCCCTCCCAGTCATAACCCAGCATGGAATTGCGGACATTGGTAGTAGGACTCGAGGTCACCGACAGATCGGCAATAGCCCCCGTCCGTAACAACTCCTGTCGCAATACATCGGCGGCATCGATCAACACCCCCCGCCTCACCGGCAAACTGATTAATCCCTCCCTGCTATATCCTACGGGCCGGTCCTTCGCAAACTCCAATTGCTGGTACACGACGATCGTTCCAATAACAAGACTCATCGATATCGTGAACTGAGCCACCACCAGTGCCTTCCGCGCCAACCTTCCCCGGCGTCCGGAAAATACCTTTCCCGGCTTAAAAGCAGACAGATAGAAGGCTGGATAACTCCCTGCCACTGCTCCCGTAAAACAAACCAGCCCCAGCGCCATCACCCACCACCAGCCATTCCCCCATGGGATTCGCACCGGTCTGCCCGCCATCGTACTAAACCACGACAAGCTCAACATCGTCAGCAACAGCGCCAGCACAAAAGCCATTGCCGCAGTCAACACCGACTCCCCAAGGAACTGTCCCATCAACTGTCCCCGACTCGACCCAAGCACCTTGCGGATCCCGGTCTCCATCGACCGCTTCTCACTCCTCGCCGTACTCAGGTTCATAAAATTGATACACGCAAGCAGCAATACAAAGCAGCCGATAAACCCAAACAGCCGCACGGACTGCAACCGGCCGGCAACCATCTTCCCATTCTCCTCCCGGTCATACAAATGCCATCGGTCCATGGGATGCAAGGCCAACTCTTCCAGGCTCCCTTTTATATGCGGCTTGGTGAGATCCCTGATCTTCGCCGACAAGCCATCAAAAGACACCCCTTCCTTTAATTGTACCATCAGCTGAAAATGATGATTTGTCCAGTCATCGATACTCTCCCTTCCCGGGTTATGAATATTATCCCAGGATAGCAGAAAGTTGTACATCGCGATCCCACTGGTAACAGGCAGATCCTCATACACCCCGCCCACATGCAACACAGTCGAATCGCCTAGGACAAGCGATCTCCCCACCACATCGGCCGATCCGAACAAACCCTTGGCCAGTGAAGCATTCAACAGGATCGCTCCTGGGTCCTTCAACGCCTCCGGGGAACCGGTCATCATCCGCAAACTGAACATCACCGGAAACTGCGCCTGCACCCAGGCCCCCCACCCCCCAAGACTCTTGTCACCATTCCGTAAGGTCTCACCCACTTCGCCTAACAACGATAACCCCGCAAAATCATCCGGATACTGGGTCTTCAACGCCGCTGCCATCGGCACACTCGCATAGGCCCCCACCTCCGTCTTTCCGTTGTACTTACTGATGGACAGTATTTCCCCAAGCCGCTCATGGTTGCGATGATAATGATCGAAGCTCACTTCACCCCAGACCCAGATACCGATCAGCATGGCCACCGCCATCCCCATCGCCAGCCCGATAATGTTTATGGAAGAAAAAAGCGGTCCCTTTCGCAGGTGCCGCCATGCGATCAACAGATAACTCCGCAACATATTTGTTTACTTGTAGTTTGTCACCCCTTGAAGAATATTCCGCGCGATGGTCTCCTGATTGCTTCCGTCGTTGATAAATGCGCGGTCACGCGCATCATCGATATTCCCACATTCGATCAGCACCGCCGGCACAGTCGCGGCCCGCAGGACAAGTACATGCGTCCTGGTCTCCAGGATCTCATTCCCCGTGGTATAGCTTCCCCTGAGCGCATCGATCAACACTCCACCCAGTTTCGCGCTCTGCTGGAAATGAGTATTCTCTTTCGACAGATACACGTTAAAACCAGGCCGCCCATCCCCGCTTTTTGCATCCACGTGCAACGAGATGAACAGGTCGGCTTTCTTCGCTGTCACAAGACCAGCCCGGTAATGCAACGAGGCCTCTACGCTCTTCATCCCGCCCGACAATACATCGGCATCCCGCGTCAGCACAACATTCACCCCGTATTCCGATGACAGCTGCTTCACCTTCCGGGCGATCGCTAAATTGATATCTTTTTCCTTGAGGCCATTCGCGGCGATGGCGCCGTCGTCGACGCCTCCGTGACCCGCATCAATTACAACTGTCATCGGCTTCCCCGGCACATGAGGAGACACGCTTCCCGAGAACGCGAATAAAAGCAAAACCGCAACCGGTGCAACCATCCACTGGCCCAGGCGGCCGGAGCTGGCCGCAGAAAATTGAGTGATCATGGTAATCCGTCTTTTTATAGAGGAAGAAAAAAACGAATGAAAAAGTCCCGTCTGCCGGCTCTCCAGCGTCTGCAGCACCAGCAGCTCTGCATAGGCATAGCGGTCTTCCCCCTCCAAGGCACACCGGTCGGCCTCAAACTCATGGATTGTCCGCAACTCGCGATATATCAGATAAAAGATGGGGTTCACCCAAAACAGGATCATCAAAGGCCGAAGCAACAACAGGTCCAGTGTATGACGCTGCCGTATATGCACCAATTCGTGTCGCAGCATCTGACGCCCTTCGATGCTCTCCGGTTCGATATCCGCATTCCAAAAGATCGTCTTCAAAAAGGAGAACGGCGTCCCCGGCTCTCGCGTCAGCAGAAAAAGAAGGTCCTCCCGCCGCTCCCGGGGATACCGGCGATAAAGCCTGGCGATAAAACCCAGTTCGCGCAAAAAGGCCAATCCCAGCCAGCCCGCCACCAACGCATATCCCCAATACATCCAATGGCCCC
Source organism: Puia sp. (assembly GCF_036500295.1). Taxonomy (NCBI): domain Bacteria; kingdom Pseudomonadati; phylum Bacteroidota; class Chitinophagia; order Chitinophagales; family Chitinophagaceae; genus Puia; species Puia sp. The sequence goes on from NZ_DASYCH010000128.1 coordinate 5,597, forward strand.
AGTCAACCCCACCCGCCGCTGAAAAGCCCCACGCATTGACATCGCTTGCGGGATCTTCCGCCCAATTCCCCGGCACCACCGCATGCAACACATTCCCCAACGCCCGCGCCTCACCCGCCCACGCAAAAAGCCCCGGCAACGGAACCAGCGGCATCACCACCGAAAGCAACACGGCCGAAAGCAGGAACCCCCGGTTCCATCCATGGAACGACCGGTTCCGCAGGAAAAGCCAATAATATCCAAACAACACTGCGGAGATCCCCCCCGACTTCAACATCGCTTCTATCATGGCTTTCCATTTTTAGCGTTCTTGATCTGCTGCAACAGCTCCTCCAGCTCCTGTAAGCTCAGCTTCTTATCATTGACAAACTGTGAGACCAGCTTCGCCGGACTCCCCTCGAAATATCCCTTCACCAGCTGCTGGGCGCTCTTACGGCCATACTCAGCCTTACTCACAGTCGGCTCATAACAATTGTTCCGCCCCTGAACGGAATACTCCACATACCCCTTCTCCACCAGGATCTTCAACAACGTAGCGATCGTATTCGAATGCGGCTTGGGCTCCGGCGTCTCTTCGATGATATCCTTCAAAAAACCCTTTCCGATCTGCCACAGTACCAACATCACCTGCTCTTCCGCTTTTGTCAATGGCTTCATTAACTATTTATTTAGTTATGCCAAACCTATAACTAAATCTTTAGTTGTCCAAATTTTATACTAGAAATTTAAATTTCCCGTTTAAAAGGCAGACATGAGCGCACCCGCGTTCCGCCACCCCCTTCACCCAACCGCCATGAAATACTTTCTTTTCGAGAAGTACACCTTATCCACCAGCCTAACCGTCACCGAGGTCCGCCAGCGGCTGGAGGCCCACCTCACACCCGGACAGAACCTGCCCTTCATATCCCACAAGACTACCCGCCCTTATATCGGCAGCCTCGACACCAACGGTTTCGTCATCCGTCGCGTCCTCGCCTGGCACAACTCCTGGCAACCCATCACAAACGGCCATTTTATAAACACCCCCGAAGGCACCTGCATCACGATCCGCATCCACCCCCATATCATGCCCCTCCTCTTCATGACCTTCTGGACCTTCGTCATCGCCTCCGTCTTCATCGGCGCCGTCTTCGCCTCCGCTCTCCTTTTCGCCCTCTTTCCCCTCAGCCTGCTGATCGCCGCCCATACGCTGATCCTCCTTAACTTCAACAAGGAATCCACAAGAACAAAAAACTTTCTGGCAACCCTGCTTCAAAACTCCCCCGTCAAAACCCTCGACAAGGAATAACCGCCGGCCACCCCCAAATCCCCCACTTGCCCTGTATAAAAAATCGCTATATTTTCAGAAATCTCCCGCATGGAACCCCAACTCGAACAAATCCGCGAACAACAAAAGGCCAGCTGGAACAAATTCTCCGGCGGCTGGCGTAAATGGAACGCCTTTACAATGGACTTCCTCCAACCCACGGGCGACGAGATCATCCGCTGCCTCGCACCAAAAGCCGGCGATCAGGTTCTCGACATCGCCTCCGGCACCGGCGAACCCGGGCTCACCATCGCCGCCCTCGTCAAACAAGGCAAGGTCACCCTCACCGATCTGTCGGAAGATATGCTCGCTGTCGCTCGCGACCAGGCCGCAAGCAAAGGCATCAGGAATATCGACACCATCGTTTGTGACGTCTGTGAACTCCCCTTCGAAGACGCCTCCTTCGACGCCGTAAGCTGTCGCTTCGGATTCATGTTCTTCCCCGATATGGCATTGGCTGCAAGAGAAATGGTTCGCGTACTGAAACCCGGCGGCAGGCTCGCAACCGCGGTCTGGGGCAGCCCCGAAAAAAATCCCTGGGTCACCATCATCATGGGCGTTATCAACCGGACCATGCAACTTCCCCCACCACCACCCGGCGCCCCCGGTATGTTCCGCTGCGCAGCCCCGGGTCTCCTCGCCGGCCTCTTCGAACAGGCGGGACTAAAAAATACAACGGAAAAAGAGATCACCGGCAAACTCGAATGCGGTAGTCCAGAAACCTATTGGGACCTTCATACCGAAGTCGGCGCCCCCATCGTCGCCGCCATGAGCAAGGCAGACGAAAAAACCCGGGAAATAATAAAAAAGGAAACCTTCACCCTCCTGCAACAAAAATTCCCCGGCAACACGGCCATCGACTACGCAGCTACCGTCATTTGCGGCCAAAAATAAAAGCCGGCTCGACCCGCATTACCTCACTCCTCGCGATACCCATCTCCTTCGCAAGCTCCGCCCAACCATCCACCGCCCGGCGCACTTGTTCGATAATCTCCTCCCGGCGCCCGGTCGACAAACGGAACAGCTCCGCCACCTCCCGCGCCAGCTCGAGATCCTGGGCATTATCGGTCTCGGTAATATTCAGATGCAGACCCCTGGAGTTAGGAATGGGGTTGATATCATAGGCAGGCGACAACACCCAACCCTTGGGCGTCAAAAGAAAACCATGATTGCGTAAATGATCATCACTGTTGCTGACGCAAATATTGAATACGATCCGTCGCCATAGTTCTTCCAAATCGGCATCCGGCCTTGCGCCGTTACGGACAATGATCTCCGCCAGCTGAAGATAAGATACCTGTGCATTGGCGTCAGCCCCATCCACCTGACCCAACAGGGTCATCGCCGAAGCAAAATGGACCCGCTTCTGCCCAACCCGGTCAAATCTCTTCGTCAAAAAGGTCTGGTAATCCTGCGTAAATCTTCGCGCATAACCCTCAGCCACATTTACTCCCGCCCTCACGGCCAGTTGATTGACGATAGCCTCCCATCCGCCCGTATCCCGGTCATCATTCAGACTGGGAAACTTTGCTATCCATAATTGTCCATCCGGACCCGCAACACAGGCCTTGGGCCGTGCACCGCCAAGAGAAGCACCCGGCGATAACAGCAGATTCAACCAGTCGGAAAAAACAGGCTCATCCATATCATCCTCTTCCTCCAGCCTTAGACTCGCTTCCTCCAATGTTCTGAGCGAGGTCATCGGCGGAGTGGCCAGTTTCTCGTCCGTATCCAGGAATTCGCCGTCAGCGCTAAGTTTGAACCGAAGCCCGCCCATCCGGTAAAGATCGAATACACCCAGCAGGTAATCAGTTTCCATCAAAGTCCGCGGCCTTCTGTCTTCCCGCCGCGCCAATAAAGCCTCCCGCCGATCCATCAACACCCTCCCCCACCGGTCCGGCGCCGAGTCGGTAAACAACCCGAAATTGGATTTCTCCTCCCGCACATACTGCATCCCCGTATATAAACCAAGATCAGGATCAAGCACCAGCGATTCATTCCTGGCAAGCCACGCAGGGTCATAGGAAAAAGAAAAGATCTCCTTTCCCCTAAGCTGCTCGGAATGGATGATCCCCATCAATACCGCCCCCCCAAGTTCAACCCAATCCCCATAAACCAGCATTTTCCTTGATGAGGAAACCGTCTTTGCCATCGTTCTATTTTTTAAGCAGGCCCGCGTCCTGCAATTTTCTTCCCAACGGATCATCCGCCGCAACCCGAAGCAGGTCCCGGTCCAGCCCCAGCACAAAAAGCACCTGCAAATACGAACTCATCGCAACCCCGGGATTCCCCTTTTCGATCAGCTGAAGCGTCGACCGGGCAATTCCCGCCCGCTCCGCCACCTGCGATTCGGTCAACTTCCGACGTCTCCGGGCAAGTTTAATATTCACCCCCAGGACCATCAGAACCTTCCCCGCAGAAGGAAGTAACAAAGATCGTTTACTTTTCGCCATTGACCGATATTTCCTCCAAAGATACACCTTTTGCCCGGGATATCCTCCATCCCCACCCCTCCCCCCACAAATTTTCCCCCATTAACCACTACAAAACCCACCCCCAGTCACCCCTCCCGACCGATATTACCTCCAAATCTACCCCATTTTGACTGAAATATCGTCCATTCCGCCTCCCCCAAAAAGTCCCACCCA
>NZ_DASYCH010000129.1:0-3407 GCF_036500295.1 Puia sp.
CAATGCAGCCGTTTCGGGTCTGACGGATGGCGATAGAATGACGTCCCGTGTCTGGTGGGATAAATAATTACGGGAAATATTATCCGATCCGGAAGAGGACCGCATGCTGGCCGATTATTTTATGTTGCAGCGAGGGGGGGATGATGATCACCATCTTCCTTCCCTCCTGTTTCCATTTGAGTGTTCCTTTAACGCCCAATAGGCTAACGTGGCTCTTTTTGGAAGGTGTCAGCCGGTCGATCGTTATTTCCGCGGGGAGGGTGACGTCCTTGTCTTCGCCGAGGTAAAAGGCATATTGGGTGGCTCCGTCCTTTGACTGCGTGAGATACACATTGCCGGAGGACCAGGGACGCAGCGGCCTGCTATTATAGATGCCTTCCCCGTTGATCTTCATCCATTCGCCTATTTCTTTCAGGCGGGCATAGGCCGTATCATCCCAGTCGCCTTCGGGAGAGGGGCCGACATTCAGCAGAAAATTACCGCCGCGGGAGACGATCTTTATCAGCAACTGGACGAGTTGTGTAGTGGATTTATAATGATCGTGGGGAACATAGCTCCAGGAGTTGCCCATGGTGAGGCAGGTTTCCCAGGGGTCTTCCATGGGATGTTGAGGAATCGTCTGTTCGGGGGTGGTATAATTCTCGAATTCTCCTGGCACGCTCCGATCGACGATGATGAGTCCTGGCTGATTCTTCCGGGCCATCGCCGCGATCCGGGGCATATCGATATCCTGGTCAAAGGGGATTTTCTTTTGCCAGTCGATGGCAGGATTGACGGAAGATAACGGCCGTACCCATCCGCCGTCGAGCCAGAGGAGGTCCATTTTGCCGTAGCCGGTCATCAGTTCTTCGATCTGGTTGTAGGTGTAGTCTTTGAAAGCCTTCCAGCGCTCCGGGTATTTGGCGGGGTCGTAATTGACATTTCTGTCCTTTGGCGGGAAATAGGGCCACCAATAATTCTCGCTGTGCCAGTCGGGTTTGGAGAAATAGGCGCCGATCATAAAGTCCTGTTTGCGGAAGGCGTCGAAGATCTCTTTGGCGATATTGCTTCGGGGGTTTGTGGAAAAGGGTGACAAGGAGGACGTGACTTTGTAGTCGGTCTGTTTGGTGTCGAACATACAGAAGCCATCGTGGTGTTTGGTGGTAAAGACGACGTATTTCATGCCGGCCTCTTTGGCTGCAGCGGCCCATTTTGCGGGGTCGAAGCGCGTAGGGTTGAACGTTGTCTGGAGGTGTTCGTATGCTTTTACGTATTCGTGGTAGTCGGCGGAGTAGGGGCCTTTACGGACCGTCCATCCTTCGTCTTCGGGGCAGATGCTCCAGCTTTCCACGATACCCCATTGGCTATAGGTTCCCCAGTGCATCAGGAGCCCGAACTTGCTGTCCTGCCATTGTCCAAGCTTCTCGCGGACAAGGGTATCCGCCGGGGGCATATAGGCCCGGTAGTAATTGGAATGCCAGAGGGCATAGCGTTGGTATTGGGTTTGGAGCCGCCGCTCAAAGTCCGGCCAGTTGCGGGTCTCCTTCGGGCTCCACAGGACCTCCGACAAGGCGCTCAACCGGGGGAAGAGCATATATTCCACCTTTCGGGGGTTCGTCATATATTCTGTCCATACATTGGCCTGTGCGCCCCGGATATGTTGCGCCTGTTCGGGTGTGAGACCGGGTGGCACCGGTTCATATTGGTATACTTTTTTCAAGGGCAGGTAACCGCCGATCGTCAGGGAATCATCGTTCTGCAATTGCGAGTGATCGAAATAGACATACTCGCCGGGAGTCATGATCACGTCATGGTTTTGGCGGGCTGCCTCGATGCCTCCTTTTTCTCCGCGCCAGCTCATGACTGTGGCGTTGGGTGCGAGACCGCCTTCGAGGATCTCGTCCCAGCCGATGATCTGCCGGCCTTTGGAATTGATAAATTTTTCGATCCGTTGTACAAAATAACTTTGCAGGCCGGCCTCGTCTTTTAGCCCGAGGTCCTTGATCCGTTTCTGGCATTTGGGGCAGACCTTCCAGCTATCTTTCGGGCATTCATCTCCTCCGATATGGATCAACTTAGAGGGGAAGAGCGCCATCACTTCGTCCAGTACATCTTCGAGGAACTGGAAAACGCTGTCGTTGCCTGCGCAATAGACATCCTTAAAAACGCCCCAGGATTGTTTTACCTGGTAGGGCCCGCCTGTGCAGCCCAGCCAGGGATAGGCGGCGAGTGCGGCGGAAGCGTGACCCGGCAATTCGATCTCGGGGATGACGGTGATATAACGGTCGGCTGCATACTTCACGACCTCCCCGATCTCGTCCTGGGTATAAAAGCCGCAATGCGGGGTGCTGTCGTTGCCGGTGCCGGGGTTATGGCCGATGATAGTGCCGCTGCGGCAGGAGCCGATCCCGGTCAGGCGGGGATATTTTTTTATTTCGATCCGCCAGCCCTGGTCTTCGGTGAGGTGCCAGTGGAACTCGTTCATTTTATGCAGCGCGATAAAGTCGATATATCGTTTTACAAAATCCACGGAGAAGAAATGACGGCCTACGTCGAGATGGAGTCCGCGGTAGGCGAAGCGGGGGTAGTCTTCGATATGGACGCAGGGGATCGAAAGTTTATTGCCGGGGGCACGTACGACGGGGTTGCCTCCGTCGATCGCGAAGGGGCCAACCGGGAGCAGTTGGATCAGGGTCTGGACGCCGTAGAAAATGCCGGAATGGGTTTCGCCGCTAATATTGATGGCCTCCGGAGATGACTGGAGGATATAACCGCCCTCGATCGCGGGAGAAGGAGCAACGAGGCCTGTACCTGCATTGGGGTCTGGCTGAACACCGGGGCTTGTGAAGAGCCGGATATAATTGTTTGCCGGGACCACCCCTGAGCGGATCACCCGCAGGCGATATCCGTAGATCTGTTCGAGATATCGGTTAAAAAAATCCACGGAACGGTCATCTGATCCGTCCGTGATAAGGACCGTGTTGGGATTGATGGGGAAGCTTCCCTGTTGCCAGGTGGCGCTGACGGGTTGGGGGATGATGGCGGGTTGTTGGGCAACAGATGACAGGCCCGAACAGATGCAGGCGCAAAAGATGGCGGATGCGAAAAGTGTTCGCAGGTATTTGCTCATGTGACGAATATAAGGTTTACTTATTTTAGCACGGGCAGGATGATCCCCGAAGGATGGGCGCCGTCATGGTAGATGCGGATATTGGCCTTTTGGAAGTCCGCCGCCGTGCAGGTGGGGATGTTCACGAAGGTCTGGGGGTTCCGGTCCACCAGGGGGAACCAACTGCTCTGCACCTGTACCATGAGGCGATGTCCTTTTTTAAAGGTATGATCGATCTCGTTGATATCGAAGGCCACTTCCGTCACCTGTCCCGGCACGAGTGGTTCGGGTTTTTCGAAGCTGTTGCGGAATTTGCAGC
>NZ_DASYCH010000130.1:0-67796 GCF_036500295.1 Puia sp.
GATGGGAGCGCCGATCCAGCCCGCCATCTTTACGCACCTGGAGGGATTTCCCGTTTACCGCTATTTTTCCTTCAAGCTGCGGCCGGGGAATATCGGCACGACGATGGAATCGCTGCAAAAACAATGGGCGACGCTGATGCCCGGAGCGCCTTTCGAGTATACGTTCATGGACGAGACCCTGCAGTCTATTTATAAAAGCGAGTTGCGGCTGCGCAAGGCGGCCACGACGGCGACAGTCCTTTCTTTTATCATCGTCCTGCTGGGCGTACTGGGGCTGGTGTCGAGCAGTGTGCGGCGGCGGACCAAGGAGATCGCAATCCGCAAGGTGATCGGAGCGTCAGTCGTCGGCATCGTGCGGCTTTTTGTCCGGGATTATCTCCCGGTGCTGGTGGTGGCCGGAGCGGTGGCCAGTCCTTTTGCATATTGGATGATGCAGCATTGGCTGGATAATTATGCGACGCGGATCACGATCACGGTTTGGCCGTTTATCGGGGCGATCGGTTGTCTGGCGGTGGTCATGATCGCGCTGATCGCGATACAGACGATCAAGGCGGCGTTGGCCAATCCGGTGAACTCTTTGCGTAGCGAATGAGCCACTCCGTGGCTCCTTGCTTAAAAGTGGAGTAGTGGTCCCACGGCCAACCTTGATCCCACGCGGCCCCGGCGTCAATGATGCCAGAGCGTGCCCAGCCAGCCGCCGAGCTCCATCAGCCAGGCGAGGCCGAGATGGACGATGAGACCGCCGAAGATGGTACGGGTGCGGGCCGCCAACACCCCGAGGATCATGCCGCCGAAGAAGGAAGAGATGCATTCCCCCAGCGGCTTGCCGAAGTGGATCGTGCAATAGAATGCCGCCATCGGAAGGATGGCATCCTGGCCGACATATCGGAGCAGCGCTACGACGAGCAGCCCGCGGAAGAACAGTTCGATGCTGAGGAAATCGAGGCCGTAGGACAGTTCGTACAGTCCTTTCCAAAGCCATTCGGGATGCGCATAGCCGTTGATAAAGGCCAGGTTCTTTACCCTGGGGTATACCACAAGAAAATCCGGCCGGGTGGAGGCCAGGACAATGAGCGGAACGGTGCACAGCAACAATCCAAAATAGGGTAGGGCGTTGAAATCTTTGCGGGTGAGCCCCACCGCGGCGCCCAGGCTGTCTCCGGATAGGAGGCCGGCCTTGTGGCAAGCCCAGAGAAAGAGGAACAGCAACAGCAGTTTTAACGGAAGCTGGAGGACCAGCTGGGTATAGTAATCCCAGGGCATGTGGAGGCCGGCCGACAGGAGGGGCAGCAGGTTCCAGTGGACCATCTTCAACGCGAAATAAAGCGGGGCCAGGGCCAGGAGTACCAGCAGCTTTGGCTGGCGGAGCGGAGTTTTATTCCATTCCGACTGCAGGCCCCAGACGAGGGCCAGGACGGTAAGATAGAAAAGATAGAAGCCACCCAGCGAAAAATACCAGGGGAGAGCCCGAAGCCGGACCTCGATACCGACGGTATAGTTGGCAGCAACAAGCGATGCGACGAAGACGGTGGTGATGATGAGAGCGGGAAGGGATGTGCTGCGGAGCCAGGCGACGAGATAATTGATGAACGCGCGCATCAGGCAACAAAATGTTCTTTCATTTTGCCGAGCAGATCGGTGTCCAGCATTTTTTGCGCCAGCCGGATCATGTTAAGAAAGGATTTGCTGCGGGAGATGCCGTGCCCGATGATGACGGGCTTCGTTACACCGAGCAGGGGCGTGCCGCCATAATATTCGAAGTCGAAGCGGTCGAAGAATTCGCTTTCGGTTTTGTGCCGCTGGCTGATTTCGAAGAGCGATTCGGCCAGTTTGAGGATGACGTTGCCGGTAAAGCCTTCACAGACGGTGACGTCGGCCCTGTCGAGCAGGATATCCCGGCCTTCGATATTGCCGATGAAGTTGATGTGACTGTTCTCTTTCAGCAGGGGGTAGGTGGCCTGGGCGAGGATATTGCCCTTTCCTTCTTCTTCCCCGATGTTGAGCAGGCCTACCCGGGGATTGTCGATGCCCAGGATATGCTTTGCGTACAGCGAGCCGAGGATGGCGAACTGATTCAGGTTCTCCGCCTTGCAGTCGGCGTTGAGGCCGACATCGAGCAGGATACCGGTCTTGCCGTTCTCTTTGGGGATAACCGTGGAGATCGTGGGGCGCTGGACACCTTCGATGGGTTTCAGACCATAGAGCGCGCCTACCAGCATTGCCCCGGTGTTGCCGGCGCTGATGAACGCGTCCATTTTGCCTGCCGCGAGCAGGCCGAAGCCGATGGCGATGGAGGATTGTTGCTTTTCCTTTAAAGCCTTTGTCGGATGTTCATTCATCCCGATCACCTCGGAGGCGTGGATCAGCCGGACCGAACCCTCAGGAATGGAATATTCCTTTAACAAGGGCCGGACCTGGTTCTCATCGCCAACCATCCAAAGAGTGGCGGGATTCAATGTATCCTTTAGATACAGCTGGATACCTTTCACGGCTTCAAGCGGTGAAAAGTCCCCGCCCATCATGTCGAGACCAATATTCATTGGCGTCGAAGCTTACTTAATGGGAGAGGTTTCGGCGACTACTTTACCCTTGTAGAACAGCTTACCTTCGCTGACGTGGGCACGATGACGTACATGGATCTCGCCGGTGGTGCTGTCTTTGCTCAAAGTTACTTTCTCAGCCTTATAATGCGTCCTTCTCTTGGCACTGCGCTGCTGGGAATGTCTGCGTTTCGGATTTGGCATTTTCTTCTATTTTTGAAGTAACTAATATAAATTATTGATTCTTAATTATTTCCAAGGTTCTTAAATTTCTCCAACCCTTTCCACAGCGGATTTTCGGGTTGACTCTTTTCGTGATCGAGCTTTTTCAGCATTTCCAGTACTTCCTTGTTACAATGCGGGCCACCCATTTCTTCGGGTTTGCACATGCGCTGCATCGGGATGCTCAGGTTGATGAACTCATAGAGCCAGTCGGAGAGATAGAGATGGCTTTCGCCCTTTGATATATAATATACATCGGGGTCTTCTTCCTGTTGGTTCATGATCTCGGGATCCTCCACCAGCTTGACCAGGATGTTGAACTCGTCCCACAGATCGAGCGGGAGTTGATTCCCGCAGCGGTCGCAGGCGATCTCCACCTTGCCCGTGATCTCGAACTTCAACAGCATGAAACTGTTCTTCTTATCGAGTGTCAGTTTCACCTGGGCATCGCAACGGTGGAAGTCCTGTTGCTGATAGGCCTCAAAGAACTTATCGGTAATCCGATAGCTAAACTCATGAATACCAGCCTTAAGGCCCACAAACGCTATTTCAAATTCCCGGCGGCTGCTCATGAGTGCTTTTTAAAGAGCTTGCAAAGGTAGTGATAAATTATCAGAAAAATCGGGGTCAGCTCATCTTTTTTTCACCAGTAACTCTTTAAATTACAACGAATGAGGCTTTTTACCAAATACAATCGGGTCAACATCGTCGCCAGCATCGGGGCGTTGCTGGTGGGGAGCATCAGCTATTACTTTACCGTTCGATACGTGTTGATCTCCGAGTTGGATGACGATCTGAAGACGGAGGAGGCGGAGATCTTCGATCATGCCCGGACCCGCGGCCAGCTGCCGGAGCCGGCCAATTACCGCGATCAGCAGGTGCGTTTCGAACTCGCCGCGGCGCCGGTGAAAAGGCTTTTTTTGCATACCCGGCTGGAGGAGTCAGGAAAGCCGGAGGAAGGGAGAAAGCGGGCCGAAAGAAGAAAAGAACGGACCGAGCCTTACCGGCAGCTTATCTTCCCGATCCAGGTGACGGGGCAATGGTATACCGTTTCGGTCGCGGTATCGGAGGAGGGCACCGAAGACCTGCTGATGCTGATCATGCTGATCACAGCGGGGATGATCCTGCTTTTGTTAAGCGTACTGTATGTCGCCAACCGGCTGCTGTTGCGCCGGCTCTGGAAACCGTTTTATACAACGCTCAATACCATCCGGGCCTTTAACCTGTCGAACCGGGAACCGTTGCCGGTACAGACGACGGATATCGATGAGTTCCGCAGTCTGGACGAGGCCATCCGGCAGATGACCCATACCATCATCCGGGATTATGAGATGATGAAGAGCTTCGCCGACAACGCCTCACACGAGATGCAGACCCCGCTGGCCATCCTCAACTCGAAGCTGGACCTGCTGATCCAGGACACGGGTCTGGGGATCGAGCATCACCGGCCGATACAGGCGATGTACGAGGCGATCGGGCGGCTGCGGCAGTTGAACCAGTCGCTGCTGCTGCTGACAAAGATCGAGAATAACCAATTCGACTATACGGAGCCGCTAGACCTCCGGCCGCTGATCGAGGAGAAGCTGCAACAGCTGGAAGACCCGGTGCGGGACCGGCGGTTGGCGGTGCGGACAGAGCTCCAGCGGCTGCAGTTGCCGATCAACGGCTATCTGGCCGATATCCTCCTGAACAACCTGCTGACCAACGCCATCCGGCATAACCACGATGGCGGGCAGGTGGATATCCGGCTCGGGGAGCGGAGCCTCCGGGTAAGCAATTCGGGTGCGCCCCTGAGTTTTGACCCCGCTACCATTTTCGACCGGTTTACAAAAGGGGCGCATTCGGGCGGCACGGGTCTTGGCCTGGCGATCGTCCGGCAGATATGTGACAACTACCAGTTCGGGCTGCAGTATTCCTTTGCCGATGAGGTGCACACCATCGATATCACGTTCAACTGACCCATGATGAGAACATTTGTTTTTTTGTTATTCTTCTGTCTTGCGGCCCTTTTTTCGCGGGCGCAGTATTTCGAGGGAAAGGTCATCTATCGCAATCTCGTGACCAGCAAAGTCCCCGCGCTCTCCGATTCGGCGCTGGGCGCGATGATCGGCACCGAAGAGACCTATTTTATCAAAGGCGGGTTTTACCAATCGGTCACCAATGGGGCCGGGTTCTCGATGCAACAGTATGATCACCGGAGCAACCGGCTCTACTTCAAGAAACCGGATGTGGACACCCTCTATTGGGTAGACGCGGGGAAAAGCGGGGACAAACCCATTTCGTATGAGACCCGGGAGGACGCCGAGCTAGTGTTGGGAAAACGCTGCGATGCCCTCGTCGTGCAGACGGCTACCGGCACGACGGTGTTCTATTACAGCCAGCGCTACCGGATCGATGCCGCGATGTTTATGAAGCATGAATATGGCGGCTGGGCTTTCTATGTGGGGAAGACCGGTTGCCTGCCCCTGAAGACCGTCATCGACAATGACAAATTTCATCTCGAAAGCACCGCCACCGAGGTGCTGGAACTGGAATTAAAGGACAGTTTCTTCGCCATCTCGACAACGATGCCGCAGGTGCACCTCAAATGACCCTGACGATGGTCATCGATCATTCCGAGCGCAGGCTGGTGACCGGGTTTTTCAGCGCGGCCCGGATAGCCTGGAAGCTGGTGACGGCCATGGTGATGATAAGCGCCCCGCCGCCCGCCGCCACGAAGACCCATACCGAGATGGTTGCCCGATAGTGATAGTTCTGCAGCCAGCTGCTCATCGCGAGCCAGGCGAGCGGTATCGAGATCAGGAAGGAAAAAAAGACCAGTTTTACGAAATCCTTCGACAGCAGATTCCAGACATTGAATACCGAAGCCCCCAATACTTTCCGGATGCCGATCTCTTTTTTACGTTGCTCGGCAACGAAAGAGATGAGACCGAACAGCCCAAGACAAGAGATGGTGACGGCCAGCGCGGCGAAGAAGCTCGCCAGTTTGCCGACGCGTTCCTCATTGCCGAATTTGCGGCCATATTCCTCATCCACGAACCGGTATTCGAACAGCTGCTCGGGATTGAACTTCTTTATCACCGGGGCGATCTTTGCCAGGGCTACCGCAGTGCTCAGACCGGGGCTGGTGCGAAGAATGAGGTTGCCTTCCGCGCCGGTGCCCAGGAAATAGATGACCGGCCGCGCTTCGTCATAAGGCGAGGTGATGACCATATTGTTGATCACGCCGACAACGGTGAACGGCTGACCGTCGCTTTTTACGATCTTTCCAACGGGATTTTTGAGGTTCATCATATTTACAGCCGCCTCGTTGATGATCACCGAGCTGGTGTCGGCGAGGAAATCCCGGGAGAAATCCCGGCCTTCCTTTATTTTCCAATCGATGGTGCGGCCGTAGTCGAACGAACCTTCCACAAAGGCAAAATCGACGGAGAAGTTCGGGTCTTTACCCGGCCAGGAAAAGCCGCTGCTGCTGCCGCCCAGTGCGGTGGTCGGACTGCTGGATTCGGCGATGTTGGTGACGGCGCCGGTACTTAACAGCTGATCCCGCAGTGCATTATAGTGATCATGGAGAACCGGGCCGTCCGCGTTCACCGAGATGAGTCCGTTCCGGTTGTAACCCACGGGCCTGTTCTTCGCAAACTGGATCTGGCGATAGACGATGATCGTACCGATGATGAGCGTTACGGAGATGGTAAACTGAACGACCACGAGAACCTTACGCGGGATCGCGGCGAAACGGCCGGCCTTGAAGGTTCCCTTCAGCACTTTGACCGGCTTGAAGGAGGAAAGGTAGAAAGCGGGATAGCTTCCGGCAACCAGCGCGGTGAGGACGATAAATGAAACGCATAGGACCCAGAATCCCGGATGGGTCCAGGGAATGGACATCTGCTTATCAGCCACTCCATTGAAAAAGGGCAGCGCGAGCCAGGCGAACAGCAGGGCAATCATGAAGGCAAAGATGACGGTAAGCAGGGACTCACAAAAGAACTGGAAGATCAACTGCGCCCGCAGGGAACCGATCGTCTTGCGGAGGCCTACTTCCCGGGCGCGTTTTTCGCTGCGGGCCGTGCTCAGGTTCATAAAATTGATACAGGCAAGCAGCAACACGAAGAATCCGATGATCCCGAACATGCGGACGTACTGAATGGCGCCGCCGGTGTTCACCCCGTTCCTGAACTCGGAGTACAGGTGCCAGCGGCTCATCGGTTGGAGGAAGAGGGCCGGCTTCTTTTTCTTAAGCGCGTCGTTCACTTTATTGAGTTTGGCGTCGCGGATGCGGGCGGAGACCTGGGCGAAGGAGGCGTTGGGTTTCAGCCGGACATACACGGATGCGAAATTGGGTCGCCAGGGGTCTTTTATGTTTTTGACCCAATTATTGCGCATCAGCTCCCAGGGGATCATGAATTCCAGGTTGGCGAAGCTCGAGTTGCGGGGAAAGTCCTTGTACACCCCCGTCACCTTGAGGGCGGGAAGTTCGGGTACCGCGATGATCCGGCCCAGGGGGTCTGCGTCCCCGAAAAAGGCCTTGGCCGTCGAAGCGGAGAGAACGATGGAGTTCGGTTCGGTCAGGCATTTCCGGTCGCCTTTGATCATTGTCAGGGTGAAGAGATCGGGCGCATCGGGTTCGAAGACGAATCCGTTCTTCTTTATTTTCTTGTCACCGGCGGTGAGGGTTGGGTTGCCGAAGCCGACGCCCATGACTACCTGTTCGAAATCGCTGCCGTAGTGGGAGCGCAGTTCTTCGGCCAGCGGGTAGGGCATCTGATCCCAGGTCTGGACCTCGCCGTTATTGATCAGATTCTGCATCACCAGGGCAATCCGGGGATAATGATCGAAATTCTTATCGTAGGACACCTCGTCATGGATCCAGAGCCCGATAAGCAGGGCGACGGCCATGCCGATGGCGAGGCCCGCGATGTTGATCAGGGAATGCATTTTGTCTTTGGCAATGCTGCGCAAAGCGATCTTTAAATAATTCCTTAACATGACAGGGGATTTGAATTACTTAAGCTACAGAATTTCGACAGGATACTGGGATACTTTTGACGGGACTCGGGAAAGGGTCTGGGAATTAACATGTTACGATTTTTTATTCTAGGAATTGGGTTGATAAGCGGTTTGGCTGGATCGGGCCAGTCCCCGATGGGTCTGGATTTCTATCTCGACCGGGCCCTGCAGAACAGTCCCTTGCTGAAGGATTATCAGAACCAGGTGCTGTCGGGTCAGGTGGACAGCCAGCTGATCCGGGCGGGTTACCGGCCACAGGTATCCGGCAGCAGCGTCAATGTCTGGGCGCCGACGGTCAGGGGTTGGGGTTATGATCAGGCCATTTCGAACGGCGGTAATTTCACGACCGTGGTCGGAGTGAACCAGACATTGGTGGGCCGGAACCACCTGAATGCGCAGTACGAGACCATTCGCCTGCAGAACCAGGGGGTCACCAATTCGGCGAAGGTCTCCGAGCAGGAACTCAAGAAGAGCGTTACCGCGCAGTATATCACCGCCTATGGCGATTGGCAGCAACTGAATTTCAACCGGGAGGTCTATGCGCTGCTGCAAAAAGAGGAGGCGCTGCTAAAGGACCTGACGCAAAAGAATGTATACCGGCAGACGGATTATCTGGCCTTCCTGGTGACCCTGAAGCAGGAAGGATTGCTGTTGCGGCAGCTGGAGATCCAGTTTAGAAATGATCACGGCACGCTGAACTATCTATGCGGGATCGTGGATACCGCGGCCACCCTGCTGGACGATCCGCATGTCCAGCTGCAGGTGTTGCCGGATATCGGCAATTCGGTCTTTTTCCGGCAATTTCATCTCGACAGTCTGAAGCTGCGCAACAGCCGCAGCCTGATAGACTATAGTTACCGGCCCAAGGCCAGCCTCTATGCGGATGGGGGTTTTTCTTCCTCTTTCGAATACCAGGGGTACAAAAATTTCGGGGTGAGTTTTGGCTTCACGGTGACGGTGCCGATCTATGACGGGCATCAGCGGAAGATGCAGTACAGCAAGCTGGAGATCTCCGAGCGGACGAGGACAGGGTATAAAGATTTTTTTACCCGGCAGTATGATCAGCAGATTGCGCAACTAAGACAGCAACTGGCGGCAACAGAGGAACTGATCGGACAGATCGACCAACAGGTGAAATATTCGCAGGCGCTGATCGATGTCAATGGAAAATTGCTGGCCACAGGGGACGCGAAGATCTCCGACTATATTATTGCGCTGGGCAATTACCTCAATGCCAGGAACCTCCTGACCCAAAACAATATTACCCGGCTGCAGATCATTAACCAGATCAATTATTGGAATCGATGAATATAAAAAGTTGGGCTCCGGCCCTGATAGCGGTAATTCTTGGCGCCTGCGGCGCGCATGGAAAAGATGCCGCGGCGGAAAAGCCGGCCGCCGAAGGATCGGACTCCGTGGATGCACGGACTCCTGTCATGGTCGCGTCGGTGGATCGCGGCGCGCTGGGTGACTATATCGAGTTGAATGCCGTTTCCGCCTTTTTGCAGAAGAGCTATGTCAAGGCCATCGCCAACGGCTATCTGCAATCCGCGGATGTCTACCCCGGCAAATACGTCGAGGTGGGGCAGACTCTTTTCACCCTTCAGACCAAGGAAGCCCGGAGCATCGGCAACAGCATCCAGCTCCTCGATTCCACGCTGAAGTTCTCCGGGGTGACGACCATCCGGGCGAACCAGCATGGGTATATCACCCAGCTGAACCACCAATCCGGCGACTATGTACAGGATGGGGAACAGCTGGCCGTCATCAGCGACCGCAACAGCTTTGTTTTTATGCTGGACCTGCCCTACGAACTGCGGCCCTATGTATTGGGGAAAAAGAGCGTCGAACTGCTGCTGCCCGATGGGACGAAGCTGAACGGCACGCTCGGGCCCGTCATGCCCACCGTGGATTCCGTCAGCCAGACTCAAAATGTCGTGATCCGCATCGGCGCCTCTTCGGCCATCCCGGAGAACCTCATCGCAAAGGTGCGGGTGGTGAAAACGGCGAAGGCCAACACCCAGTCCCTGCCCCGGGAGGCCTTGCTCACCGACGAGACCCAAAGTAATTTCTGGGTGATGAAACTGATCGACAGCGCCACAGCCGTCAAAGTTCCCGTCCAAAAGGGGATCGAGACAAAGGACAAGGTGGAGATCCTGTCCCCGGTGTTTGCACCGGAGGATAAGATCCTGGTGTCCGGCAACTATGGACTGGCGGATACGGCCAAAGTGAAGATCGGGACAGCAAAGGAGGCCACGCCATGAAAAACTTCTTCGTCGGGTATAAAAATCCCCTCACCGTCCTGCTGGTGATCATTCTCCTGGGAGGCGTGTTTGTCTATGGCAAGCTGCAAACCTCCTTGTTCCCGGAGATCACCTTTCCCAAGATAAAAGTCATCGCCGATGCGGGTCTTCAGCCCGTCGGCAAAATGATGGTGACCGTGACCAAGCCGCTGGAGGACGCCATCAAACAAGTTCCCGATCTGCAATATGTCCGCAGCACCACCAGCCGCGGAAGCTGTGAGATCTCCGCCTTTATGGACTGGAAGGCCGATATCGATCTCAGCCAGCAGCGGATCGAATCGAAGATCAACGAGATCAGGAATAACCTGCCGTCGGAGACCCAGATCACGGTGGAAAAGATGAACCCGAGTATCCTGCCGGTGATGGGGTATACCCTGGAAAGCCATACCCTGTCGCCGATCGAGCTGAAACTGCTGGCCAATTATACGGTAAAACCGTTTCTTTCCCAGGTTGCCGGAGTTTCGGAGGTGCGGATCATCGGGGGAAAGATGAAGGAGTTTTGGATCACGCTGGATGCCCGGAAGATGAGCACGCTTTCGATCACCCCCGACATGCTCAATACGGCCCTTGGCCAGACGGGTTTTGTCAAATCCAACGGTTATCTGGCGGATTATCATTTTCTCTATCTGACCGTAACCGACGCCACCGTCCATTCGAAAGAGGATATCGCGCATATCGTGGTCAGGAATACGGGCAGGCGGGTGATCCTGCTGCAGGATATCGCAGCGGTGGATATCCGGGAGGCGGTGGAATATACCCGGATCAACGCCAACGGCAGGGATGCTGTGCTGGTCGCCGTTATCAAGCAGCCGAATGCCAACCTGATCCAACTGTCGAAGGCCATGGAGGGAAAGATCGCCGATCTGCAAAAGGTGCTGCCGCGGGGTGTCACCATTCAGCCCTATTATATCCAGGCCGATTTTGTCAATACTTCCGTGAAGAGCGTCACCGACAGTCTTTGGATCGGGCTGGCGCTCGCGATCGTCGTTGCGATCATTTTTCTCCGGAGTTTCAAGGCCAGCGCCACGATCCTGATCACCATCCCGGTGACGCTTTGCCTGACGCTGATCGTCCTGTATGCGTTTGGTTATACGTTCAACATCATGACCCTTGGCGCCGTTGCGGCCGCTATCGGGCTGATCATCGACGATGCCATCGTGGTCGTGGAGCAGATTCACCGCACACATGAGGAGCACCCGGAAGAGTCGTCCCGGACGCTGGTGCAAAAAGCCGTTCATTATCTGTTTCCGGCGATGCTGGGTTCTTCGATCAGCACGATCGTTATCTTTATCCCGTTTGTGCTGATGAGCGGGGTGGCGGGCGCCTATTTCAAGGTGTTGACCAACACGATGATCATTACGTTGGTGTGTTCTTTCTTCGTGACCTGGATCGGACTCCCGGTGATCTACCTGCTGCTGACGCGCGAGCGAAAGAACCGGCGTCCCGCAAAGCCTCATAATGTCAGGAACCAGCGGTGGGTGGCATTTTTTATCCGGAGGCCCTGGCTGAGCCTGATCATCATGGCTGCGCTGGCGGGGGCTATTTGGTTTATCCTGCCGCAACTCGAGACGGGTTTTCTGCCGGAGATGGATGAGGGCAGCATTGTCCTCGACTATACCTCACCGCCGGGAACCTCGCTGCAGGAAACGGACCGGATGCTGCGGGAGGTGGAGAAGATCATTGTGGCGACGCCGGAGGTTCAGGCTTATTCCCGGCGCACAGGCACCCAAATGGGCTTTTTTATCACCGAGCCGAATACGGGCGACTATCTTATCCAGCTGAAGGGGAACCGGACCAAATCGACCGAGGACGTGATCAGCGATATCCGCAAACAGGTGGAGGCCACTCAACCTGCCTTGCGCATCGACTTCGGCCAGGTGATCGGGGATATGCTGGGCGATCTGATGACCTCCGTTCAGCCCATCGAGATCAAGATCTTTGGCGATGACCAGGCCAGGCTCCATGACCTTTCGACCCAGGTGGGCGATCTGGTCTCGAAGGTGGAAGGGACGGCCGATGTCTTCAACGGCATCGTCATTGCCGGTCCGTCCGTCAGCATCGAGCCGAATTATGAACGGCTGGCGCAGTTTGGGTTGACCCCGGCGGCCCTGCAATATCAGCTACAGACCTCGCTGGAGGGGAATATCGTCGGTACGCTGCCGGAAAAAGAACAGATGACCAATATCCGGATGGTCTATCCCGGCAACCGGACACTCGGCGTGGCCGATCTCAGCCGCGTGCCCATCTTTTTGCCGGACGGGCGGCTAAAGCCGATAACCGATCTGGCGACGGTGACCGTGAAGGCCGGGGATGCGGAGATCCAGCGGGAGAACCTGCAATCCATGGGTGTCGTCACAGGCCGGCTGGAAGGGCGCGACCTGGGCAGCGTCATGAAGGATATCCAGGCGGTGCTGGGTTCTAAGATCGCGTTGCCGCCGGGCTATCATCTCAGCTACGGCGGAGCCTTTGCCGAGCAGCAGCAATCCTTCAGCGAGCTGTTGATCATCCTGATCACGGCCAGTCTGCTGGTCTTCGGCGCCATCCTCTTTCTTTATCGCGACGTGGTGATCGCGGGGATCATCCTCGCCGTGGCCGTACTGGGCATCTCGGGGAGCTATCTGGCGCTTTATCTCACGCATACCCCTTTAAATGTCGGGAGCTATACGGGATTGATCATGATCGTCGGCATCATCGGCGAAAATGCCATCTTCACCATTCTGCAGTTCCGGGAATCCCTGGCTACCCAGTCGGTCGATGACGCCGTGATCTATGCGATCTCGACGCGGCTGAGACCCAAGCTGATGACCGCCCTGGGGGCCATTATCGCCCTGCTGCCGCTGGCCCTGGGTATCGGCACCGGTGCACAACTGCACCAACCGCTGGCCATTGCGGTCATCGGGGGATTCGTGATCGCGTTGCCCTTGCTGCTGATCGTCCTGCCCTCGCTGCTGCGATGGTATCATCACCAAAATTCGTAGTTTGCGGGCATGGAAAACACACTAATACGTATCCGCGAAGCAGAACCCGCGGACGCAGCCCTCGTCGCCGATATCGCGCGGCGCACCTTCATCGACTCTTTTGCCCAGCACAATACGGCGGAGAATATGCGAATTTTCCTGGAAGAGCAGAACCCGCGGGAAAAGCAGATGGCGGAGGTCGGCGCCCCCGGCCGCACGTTCCTGCTTGCCTATATGGGCGAAGAGCCGGCGGGGTATGTATCCCTGCGGGTCTCCGAGCCGCCACAGGGGCTAAACGGTGAGAAAGCCATAGAGATCGTGCAGATCTATTCCGAGAAGACCATGATCGGGAAGGGGATTGGGCCCGCGCTGATGCAGGCCGCACTCGACCTGGCGCAGCGGCAGGGGTTTGATTGGGTATGGCTGGGGGTGTGGGAACATAATTACCGGGCACAGGCTTTTTATCGCAAGTGGGGGTTCGAACCCTTTGGCGAGCATGTCTTCCTTGTCGGGCTGGATGCGCAGACGGACCTGTGGATGCGGAAGAAGCTCGGTTAGTGAGCGGACGCCAGGGATTCGACCAGCTGACGCAGCCGGTTCTTTTTTTCGGGCCATTCCTCGCCGAGGATGGAGAATACGTGCTGGTCGGAAGGGATGCCATCGTTCCGGATCTCGAAGCGGCGCAGGATGCCTTCGCGCACGCCGCCTATTTTTTGCACGGCTTTTTGTGAACGGACGTTCTGGCTTTTTACCGTGAAGGTCACCCGGCCAAATTCCAGGGTGTCGAACAGATATTCCAGCAGGAGCAGCTTACAGGCTTTATTGTGCACCTTTCCCCAAACGGCGGGAGTATACCAGGTGTGGCCGATGGTGGCCCTCCCCGAGCGGAGATCGACATCGTATACGCGTGTCATCCCGATAACGGCATCGGTTACGGCGTCTCTGATGACATAGCCCTGGCCGCCACTTTTCGCGGTGGCGAGAGCTTCCCCAAAATATTTATTGAATTGCTGATCGTAGGTATCGGTCATCATCAGGGTCTTTGTGTATTCCCAGATGCGTTCGTCCTTCGCCAGGGGACGCAGGGTTTCGCGATGTTGTTCGGTGAGAAAGCGCAGGCGGATCCAGGGGTTTTCCAGTTCGATCATGTCCTAAAGATAGGGCTTTTGCCCAAGCCGTTTGCCGCTACAGGACCATAAGCTTACCCGCATCGATCAGCGGATGGGTCGCGTCGGAGATACGATAGAACAGGATGCCTTTGGCGAGCCGGTCGGTATTGATGTTGAAGGAGGTACCGTTGACCATATAGCTTCCCAGCAGGGTGCCGTTAGCGTTGAAGATATTGACGGTCAGCAGCTGGTTGGAGCGATAATTATCCAGCCGCAGGGTTCCGCCCATATGGATGACGGTAGGTTTGAGGACGGGCATGTCCATGGTGTTGACGTCCGCCCTTACGACCGCGGAATAGAAGGAACCGCCGTCCCGGAGAACGGTCCGCACCCGGTAAAAATTGGCGGAAGCCGATGGATAGGTGTCGGCGTCCTGATAGGAATTCTCGGTATCGTCGGTGAAGGGCCCCTTTGAGACGACCTCATGCAGGGACGTGAAATAAACGCTGTCGGTGCTGTGTTCGACGACATAGCGATCGACAAATCGTTCATTGGCGGCCGTCCAGCGGAGGATGATATTATTGTTTTCGGTGTAGGCGAAGAGCGTTTGAGCACTGGTCTGAGCGGCCGACAGCAGGAGACCGCAGAAGATCAGGCCAGAAATGCAAAATGATCTCATGTTCCTGATTTTACTACAAAGGTAAGCAAAGCCTGTGCCTTACCGCTTCAGTAACTTGCTGTTAACAATCTTCTCCATGATCTCCTCTTTCTGGTATTTGCTGATCGGCACCTGGAACTGCGTGATGTGGAGGATATTACCCTCGATGGAATTGATCTTGTCGATAGCGACCAGGTAGGACTTGTGCGGCTGGATAAAGGAAGCCGCCGGGAGTTTCTCCTGCAGCATCTTTAGCGTAAGATGGGTGATGATCTTTTTCTCCCGGGTGTAGATGGCTACGTAGTTCTCCAGCGCCTCGGCGAAAAGGATATCCGCAAAGGCGATCTTTTCCAATCGGTTATCGGCCTTTACAAAAATATAACTGTCGACAGCCGCGGGAGTCTGCTGCTGGTGGAAATAGTCGAAGGCTTTGTTGGCTGCTTTCAGGAAGCGGTCGAAGGAAATAGGCTTCAGGAGATAGTCCATCACTTCCAGTTCGAAGCCCTGCAGGGCATATTTCTCATAGGCGGTGGTGAAGATGACCCGGGGTGGGGAGGCCAGTTGTTTTAGAAACTCGATACCCGTAAGCCAGGGCATTTCGATATCGAGGAAGAGCAGATCGACCGGTTCTTTCTTCAGCAGGGAATTCAACTCAAGGGCATTCTCGCAGATGCCGCGCAGGTCGAGGAAATCGATCTGGCCGATATAGCCTTGCAATCCCTTACGGGCAAAGGGTTCGTCGTCGGTGATGATGCATTTTATTTTGGTGGACATACCGTCAGAATTGGAGAGTTAATACGGCGGAAAATTGGGTATCCCTTTTCTCCGCGACGAGTGTATGTTTTCCGGGATACAGCAGTTCCAGCCGGCGCCGGAGGTTCTCCAGCCCGATGCCTTTGCCGGCGTGGTTGGATGCGTTGAGATGCGCCGGTAGGCTGTTGGTCACCCGGAATTCGATGTGTTCGGCCGTCAGGTCGGCGCTGATCTTTAGTTGGTAGTCGCCGCCGACATATTTGAAGGCGTTTTCCACCAACGGCAGAAAGAGCAGGGGATACACCTGCTGGCCATCGAGCCGGGGATCGAACCGGGTCTCGAGGCGGAGCTTCTCCGAGCTGCGGGTCTGTTGCAGGACGATGAAATTATCGAGATAGTGGATCTCCTGGCTGACCGGGACGGTCTGTTGCTGATCGTATAGCTGGTAGCGGAGCAGCTCGGAAAATTTCTCCACGCTCTGTTTGGCGCCGGCGACGTTCTCGTCCATCTGAAAATAGATCGTGTTCAGCGCGTTGAACAGGAAATGCGGATGGTATTGGGCTTTGAGGAACTTGAGTTCGGTGTCGAGATGATCGTTGCGGATCTTCTCGATCAGCACCTTCTGCTCGACGAGGGCCCGGACGAGGCTGTTCCCGCGAAGGATGGCGTAGTGCAGGAGCATGAACAGTGAGAGCAGCACGTTGACGATGACCAGGTCGTCGATGCCGATGGGATAGTCGTGGGCCAGGACGTGGATGAGGCTGCTGACGCCGGTGGCCAGGAGCATCGCGACGAGGAGGATCTCGCCAAACTCCAGGGCGATGGACCGAAGGGTATTGGGACTTTTCCGCTTCTCGAATTTCCGAACGAAGAGCCCGGGGATGCGGTACATGGGATAGGAAAGGAGAATGGTCCCGATAACCTCCACCAGGTTCTGCTCGAGGCGGCGTTGCCAGAACTTATCCTCGGTGGTAAGGTCGGATACCAGCCGGATGATGGTATAGAAGAACAGACCATATATCGGCGGAAAGATATATTTCCAGAAGAATTTCATGCGGGTGAAAGATAAGACATTAATTACGCCCCCGGGTTCATTCCAAAATTAACCCGGGGCGCAATCCGGCTAACGATGGGCCTTCGGCCAAAGGACCTGTGGTCCTTTATAATATGTTTTTAAGGACCGGGATGCGCCGGAAGACGGTCGCGGAGAGAAGATAGGTCACGGCGATGCTCAACGCCGTCGCGACGAGGAATTTCAGCAACGGCTCGCCGGGCCAGCCGCTCATCAGCCGGGTGATGACGATGAGGATGGGCGGGTGGAAGACATAGACGGCAAAAGCATTGGCAGAGAAGAAGGCGGAGCGGGGTCCCTGGCGGTTGAACCGTTCGCGGAAGAGGGTCAGGAAGCCCAGGGAGATCCCGACACCGGCCATCGACTCGAGGACGCACATCCCGGCACTTTGCCAGTGCCAGCCGCCGCTGAAGGCAGCTGTTTGGCCTTTTACGAGGAGGTTTATCGCGATCAGGCCGGCCCAAAGGCCGAGACCGCCGAGGAGCCCGATACGGCCCCAGCGTTTTCCGGTGCGGGTCGGAAGGGTAGTCAGCCAGCTATGGCGCCAGGCGAGTATGCCGGCGAGGAAGAAGGCGATGTACTGCGAGAAATAACCGAATTGCATGTTGTAGAAGTCGGTTCCGTTTGGCCAGTAGAGGCGGACAAAAAACGTTGCGGCGGCGATGACGGCGATGAAACCGGTGATCACGACGCCGCGGGGTAAGGGTTTGGGGTTGTTGGCCGTTTTCCGCGGGATAAAGATGCGCCAAACAGCATAAAGGCAACAAAAGAACAGCAGGGCGATACAGAACCAGAGCGGGCCGTTACCGGCGAGAAACCGGCCACGGGTGATATAATGGCCATATTCGCGCCAGAAGCTGCGGTTGGGATCCCCGGGAGCCCAGACGCCCGCAGCATAGTAGCAGGTGATGGGATGGAGGATGAAGATATAAAACAGCGCGGGCAGGCCGAGGCGGTAGGCGCGATCTTTTATAAAGCGGCCGGCGCCCTTCCGGTCGAAGGCCCCGGGAACGAAATAGCCGGCGACGAAGAAGAGAAGCCCCATGAAGAAGGACTGGAGGAAGACCTGGTAGGTGACAAAGGTCAGCTTCTCCGGAAGGCCGAGTTGGGCGGGTTCGTTATAGTACCAGCTGCCGACATTGCTGTAGGTGACGGCGGCGTGCATACTGAGCACGAACAGGATCATGACCCAGCGGAGGTTGTCGATAAAGGGAAGGCGGGCCGTTGTGGGAACGGCTTTCGGGGCGGGTGTCGCAGGGATGGCAGGGATGGCTAGTTCCATGGTTGTTTGATTGTATCGTAAAACTAGCCTGCGGAGATGCGAAGGGAAAGTTTCTTTGACGTATGGACGATAATCAGGGGTGAAAAGACGAGCGGGCCGCCGGGAATAAAAATGGCCGGCCTCCTTGCGGAAACCGGCCTGCGGGGAGAGGTGTCAAAAATCTTAAATGATAATGATCAGCAGCAGGATGATAATGATCAGCGCGCCGACGGAGATATAGACCCCGGTAACGGCCCGGGATTCCTTTTTCATGTCCTTCAGTTCGGTACGAAGTGCCTTCCGTTCAGCCTTTGTCAGCTGTGACTTATCCATAGCCTTTATGTAGTCGACACGGTCCTTCATCTGTTGGACCAGGGCCTGTTTTTGTTGTTCGCTCATGATAGCCAGCTCTTGTTTGGAAGGCAGGTTGACGGGAGCGTTTGCATCGTTTATTCCTTCGCTGAGCCCGCGGAGCGTAAAGAAAAAAAGCAGGGCGGGAAGCAGGAAGATGATCTTGAGTTTTTTCATGTCGGTTGATTTTAGTGATGTGCCGTTTTACCGGTAAACCGTTCAAAAGCTGTTCCCTATCTATCTGCCGGATTATCATTAAAAAAGTGTGGAAAAGATTCCACACTTTTTTAATATTTCCACTAAATTTTTTCAGCCGGAGGGGCGGGTGGTGCCTGAGGTTGCGGGTGATGATATTCGTGAAGCCAAAGCTTGACGATACAATCGGTGATGTCGACCAATTCGGTAAAGGAATCCGGTTTTCGAAGAAAGCAGCTGGCACCCAGTTCATAGGACGTCTTGCGGTCCTGGTGAAGGGTGGATGTCGTCAGAACGATGATCGGGATCTGGCTGAACTGTTTGTTGTTGCGGAGCTCTTTCAATGCATGCAATCCCAGCATGCCGGGCATGTTGAGATCGAGCAGGATAAGGGCCGGGAGCTCCGCATCAGCCGCGTAAAGCGTCTCCATAAGCGTTTCCGCATTCTCGAGAAAAGCGTAGTCGATCTGCGGGCTTCTCTCCAGAAACGCATCGAGAATGATCTGCCTGTCATCCGGATCATCGTCTACGATGTAGATCAAGCGGGTGTTACTTTTCATAATTAAACAAATGGTTCTAAACGGTGATAAGGCCAGGCTGTCGTTCTTTTAAGGGCGTCTTAATTCCCTTAACCAGAACCTTGCCAAATATATGGCGCAAGTATTGTGGGTTATATCCTTAGGCATCTACTATCTTTAACCAACTATACCTGTTTATATAAAGTAAAATTCCAATATGGGACTATCCACCACTAAGGAAATCAAAAAGAAAGCCAAGCCAACCCCCTCTGCCAACGGAACCGCCCGAACCGTTTCCCGCGAAAAAACATACGAACCGGAGGAGCATCTGGATGACAAAGAATTACTACGAATTTTACTACAAGTTCGCAACGGTAATTTTACGGTCCGCATGCCCATCGGGGAGGTGGGTGTAAAGGGGCGCATCTACGATACGCTGAACGAAATTATTTCCCTCAACGAAGAGATGATGCGGGAATTCACCCGTGCGGGCAATACCATCGGGAAGCAGGGTAAGCTGACGCAACGGATCGCGGTGCCCAATGCCAAGGGGGGATGGGCGACCGGGGTCGATTCGTTGAACGCGCTGATCTCCGATCTCGTGCATCCGACGATCGAGATCGCGCATGTGATCTCCTCCGTGGCGAAGGGGAACCTCTCGCAGAACATGCCGCTGGAGATCGGCGGTCATACGCTGCAGGGGGAGTTCTCGCGCATCGCCCGGGAAGTGAACGACATGGTGAAGCAGCTGAACCTGTTCTCTATGGAAGTCACGCGTGTTGCCCGTGAAGTGGGTTCGGAGGGCAAATTGGGTGGCCAGGCGAAGGTTAAAGGGGTGGCCGGGGTCTGGAAGGACCTGACCGACTCGGTGAACCTGATGGCGGGTAACCTGACGGCGCAGGTGCGCAATATCGCCGATGTGACGACGGCGATCGCCAAAGGCGACCTTTCCAAGAAGATCACGGTGGACGTAAAGGGGGAGATCCTCGAACTCAAGAATACGATCAATACGCTGGTCGACCAGCTCAACTCCTTCTCTTCGGAAGTGACGCGTGTGGCGCTGGAAGTGGGAACCGAGGGTAAGCTGGGCGGCCAGGCCCATGTGCGCGGGGTAGGGGGAACCTGGAAGGACCTGACCGACTCGGTGAATGCGATGGCCTCCAACCTGACGGGCCAGGTGCGAAACATCGCCGAGGTGACCACGGCGGTGGCGAAAGGGGATCTCTCGCGGAAGATCACGGTGGATACCAAAGGAGAGATCCTCGAGTTGAAGAACACGATCAATACGATGGTCGACCAGCTCAACTCCTTCTCTTCGGAAGTGACACGCGTGGCGCGTGAGGTGGGTTCGGAAGGTAAACTGGGCGGCCAGGCCGATGTGCCGGGAGTCGGCGGTACCTGGAAGGATCTGACCGACTCGGTGAACATCATGGCGGGTAACCTGACGGCGCAGGTGCGCAACATCGCCGAGGTGACCACGGCGGTGGCGACGGGTGACCTTTCACGAAAGATCGATGTGGCCGTTAAAGGGGAAATCCTCGAACTCAAGAATACGATCAATACGATGGTGGACCAGCTGAACTCCTTTTCTTCGGAAGTAACGCGCGTAGCGCGGGAAGTGGGCTCGGAGGGTAAGCTGGGTGGTCAGGCCGCGGTGGAGGGCGTCGGCGGGGTCTGGAAGGATCTCACCGACTCGGTGAACCTGATGGCGGGTAACCTGACGGGCCAGGTGCGAAACATCGCCGAGGTGACCACGGCGGTGGCGAAGGGGGACCTTTCGCGAAAGATCACCGTAGACGTGAAGGGGGAAATTCTGGAGTTGAAGAATACGATCAATACGATGGTGGACCAGCTGAACTCCTTCGGATCGGAAGTGACGCGGGTGGCGCGTGAGGTGGGATCGGAAGGTAAACTGGGCGGTCAGGCCGATGTGCCGGGGGTCGGCGGTACCTGGAAGGATCTCACCGACTCGGTGAACAAGATGGCGGGGAACCTGACGGCGCAGGTGCGCAATATCGCGGAGGTGACCACGGCCGTGGCCAATGGTGACCTGTCGCGTAAGATCACGGTGGACGTACAGGGAGAGATCCTCGAACTCAAGAATACGATCAATACGATGGTGGACCAGCTGCGCGGCTTCGCTTCGGAAGTGACGCGCGTGGCGCGGGAAGTAGGTACGGAAGGGAAGCTGGGTGGCCAGGCCTTTGTGCCGGGGGTAGCCGGCACCTGGAAGGATCTCACCGACTCGGTAAACGGGATGGCCTCCAACCTGACGGGCCAGGTGCGTAACATCGCCGAGGTCGCCATCGCGGTGGCCAACGGGGATATGTCGAAGAAGATCACGGTGGACGTGCGCGGAGAGATCCTGCAGCTGAAGGAAACGCTGAATACGATGGTGGACCAGCTGCGGGCCTTTGCCTCGGAAGTGACGCGTGTGGCGCGTGAGGTGGGTACCGATGGCAAGTTGGGTGGTCAGGCCTTTGTACCGGGTGTCGCCGGTACCTGGAAGGACCTTACCGACTCCGTAAACTCGATGACGGGTAACCTGACGGCGCAGGTGCGGAATATCGCCGAGGTGACCAAGGCGGTGGCCTCGGGTGACCTGTCGAAGACGGTGGCCATCGACGTAAAGGGAGAGATCCTCGATTTGAAGAATACGATCAACGTGATGGTGGAGCAGCTCAACTCCTTCGCCTTCGAGGTCACCCGCGTCGCACGCGAAGTGGGTACGGAAGGTAAGCTCGGCGGACAAGCTGAGGTACGGGGAGTTGCCGGCACATGGAAAGACCTCACGGATTCTGTTAACATGATGGCCTCCAATCTGACCAACCAGGTGCGGGGGATCGCCAAGGTGGTGACGGCCGTGGCGACGGGTAATCTGAAACAGAAATTGTCGATCGTATCGCGCGGCGAGGTGGCGCAGCTGACCGATACCATCAACGAGATGATCGATACACTGGCGCTTTTTGCCGACCAGGTAACGACCGTGGCCCGTGAGGTGGGGGTCGAGGGCCGGTTGGGCGGTCAGGCCAGTGTGCCGGGCGCCTCGGGTATCTGGAAGAATCTGACGGAGAACGTGAACCAGCTGGCGCAGAACCTGACGACGCAGGTGAGGAGTATCTCCGAGGTGGCATCCGCGGTGACGAAGGGTGACCTGACGCGAACCATCCGGGTCGAGGCAAAGGGTGAGGTGGAAGCGTTGAAGGATACGATCAACCAGATGATCGCCAACCTGAAGGAAACGACCTTACGGAACCAGGAACAGGACTGGCTGAAGTCGAACCTGGCGAAGTTTACGCAGATGCTGCAAGGCCAGAAAGACCTGAATACAGTGACTCAGCGGATCCTGGCCGAGCTGGCGCAGGTGGTGTCGGCGCACTATGGCGCCTTCTTCATCCTCAAACAGGACGAAGATACCCGCGAGGACAAGCTGCGGCTATTTGCCGCCTACGGGTATAAAACGGACAAGAATATCCCGACGGAATTCACCATCGGTGAAGGCCTGGTAGGGCAGGTGGCTTTTGAGAAGGAACGGATCATCCTGAGCAATGTGCCGGGCAACTATATAAAGATCAGCAGCGGATTGGGCAGGGCGAAGCCGGCCAATCTCATTATCCTGCCGGTGTTGTTCGAGAACAAGGTAAAGGCCGTTATCGAACTGGCTTCCCTGGATATCTTCGGTCAGACGCACCTGGACTTCCTCGGTCAGCTGACCGAGAGTATCGGGATCGTGTTGAATACGATCGAGGCCAACTCAAGGACCGAAGAACTGCTGGAACAGTCGCAGTCGCTGGCCGGTGAGCTGAAGATCCAGCAGGAGGAGCTGCGCCGGACCAACGACGAGCTGCAGGACAAGGCGCTGTTGCTGGTGAAGCAGAAGAACGAAGTGGAGAACAAGAACAAAGAAGTGGAAGAGGCGCGCCGCTCGCTGGAAGAAAAGGCCGAGCAGCTGACGCTTACCTCCAAGTATAAGTCGGAGTTCCTCGCCAATATGTCGCATGAGCTGCGGACGCCGCTGAACAGCCTGCTGATCCTCGCGCAGCAGCTGTATGAGAACGTGGAGGGCAACCTGACAGACAAGCAGATCCGCTACGCCAAGACGATCCATAGCTGCGGGGATGACCTTATTCAACTGATCAATGACATTCTCGATCTGTCGAAGATCGAGTCCGGCTTTATCACCGCGAATATCTCGCCGGTCCGATTCACAGAGATCGCCTCATTTGTGGAGACGACCTTCAAGCCGATCTCGGAGGCCCGGCATGTGCGGTTTACGATCGAGACGGACCCAAGGCTCCCGCAGAGTATGGAGACGGACCTGCAGCGGTTGAATCAGATCCTGAAGAACCTGTTGTCCAACTCCTTTAAGTTTACCGAGAAGGGCGAGGTAAAGCTGAAGATATTCGAAGCCAACCGCACCTGGAAGCAGGGGACGTCCTCGCTGGACGAGGCGCGCCAGGTGGTGGGTTTTGCCATCAGCGACACCGGTATCGGTATCCCGCTGGAGAAACAAAATATTATTTTCGAGGCCTTCCAGCAGGCGGAGGGTTCCACCAGCCGGAAATATGGGGGCACGGGGCTGGGGCTGTCGATCAGCCGCGGCCTGGCCGAACTGCTGAGCGGGACCATCGAACTGGAATCCGTTCCGGGCCGGGGAAGCACCTTTACGCTTTTCCTGCCGGTGGAGAATATCACGGGGTTGATCACCAAGGAAGCTTCGGATAGCCTCAATGCCTTTCGACAACTGCAACTGGACAATGATAACACGGAGATCGATACGCTGCTGAACTCCCTGCGGGTGACCAACGAGCCGCTGGAGGGGGCGAACCTGAATATCGTCAATGAAATGATCAACGATGCCGGGGATGACCGGAGTAATGTCCAGCCGGGGGATAAGATCGTACTCATCGTGGAGGACGATCTCCGGTTTGGCCGGATCATCATCGAGAAGTCGCACCACTATGAGATGAAGGCGGTGGTGGCCACCAACTACCTGGAGGTGTTCGACTTTATCAACCGGTTCACACCCGTCGCCATCACGCTGGATGTGAAGCTGCCGGACACCAGCGGCTGGAAGGTGCTGGACCTGCTGCGAAACGATCTGAACTACCGGCATATCCCGATCCATCTCATCTCCGGCGAGGAGAACCAGACCCTGGCGCTGAAACGCGGCGCGCGGAGTTTCCTGCTGAAACCGTTGGAGAATGAAGCCTTGAACGAACTGTTCGAAGACATCAGTTCCTTTAGCAAGAAGGAGACACGTCGGGTGCTGGTAGTGGAGGACAACGATACGGAGTCTTCGCAGATCAGCAAGATGCTGCAAAGCGAGAATGTGGAGGTGACGGTCGCCTCGGATGGCCGGAAGGCGCTGGAGGAGACCGATATGAAGGCCTTTGACTGTATCATCCTCGACTATACACTCCCCGATATCTCGGGGGTCGACCTGGTCACCCGGGTAAGTGCGACCAAGAACAAGCTGACGCCGGTGATCGTCTATTCGGCCAAGGACTTCAACAAGAAAGAGCTATACCATCTGAACCGGAGCAGCAACGCGGTGTTGCTAAAGGGCGTCAACAGCCTGGAGCATCTGCTGGAGGAGACCGTGCTGCATCTGCATATCAACCACCGGGACCTGGCGCCGGAGAAGCGGCGGGTGATCGAAAACCTCCGGATGAAGGATGATATCCTTACCGGGAAGAACGTGCTGGTGGTGGATGACGACGTGCGGAACCTTTTTGCCCTGACCACGGTGTTCGAACGGTATAACATCAACGTCATCACCGCCGAGAGCGGCCGCGAGGCGATCCAGATCATCAATGACGACAAACAGAAAGTCGACATGGTGCTGATGGATATCATGATGCCGGAGATGGATGGGTATGAAACGACACAGAAGATCAGACGGGAGCATAAGAACAACACCCTCCCGATCATCGCGGTCACGGCCAAGGCCATGAAGGGTGACCGGCAGAAATGTATCGAGGCGGGCGCTTCGGACTATATTACGAAGCCCTTGAAGATCGATCAGCTGCTTTCCTTGATGCGTGTATGGTTTTATAAATAATCCCCAGTCGTAGTAATGCAACCAAAAATCATGTTAGTCGATGACCGCGAGGACAACCTCCTGTCGATGGAGACAGTGCTGGAACCCGATGGTTATCGTTTTGTAAAAGCCACCTCCGGACGTCAGGTTTTGAAGACGCTGCTCACCGACCTGGATTTTGCGCTTATCCTGATGGATGTACAGATGCCGAACCTGAACGGTTTTGAAACGGCCTCGCTCATCTACGAGCGGGAGCGCCTGAGACATATACCCATCATTTTCATCACGGCCAACAACTATGGGGATGAGAACCTCTTCAAAGGGTACCGCGCGGGCGCCGTGGATTATATCTACAAGCCCGTGAACCCGGACCTGCTGCGGGCGAAGGTGTCGGTTTTTGTCGAGCTGTACCGGAAGAACCAGCGGCTGACGGCGCAGGAACAAAAACTGGTGGCGATAAACCGCAACCTGGAGATGGAGATCAACGAACGGAAAGCGTCGGAAGAAAAGGTGACGGAGCTGAACAAGCAGTTGCTGGAGAATATCTCCCGGCTGGAAGCCGCCAATAAGGACCTGGACCTTTTCGCTTTTATGGCCTCGCATGACCTGCAGGCGCCGCTGCGAAAGGTCCGGATGTTCAGCGACCGGCTGCTGGCCAGCACCGATAACAGCTTTTCAAAAGAGGGCAAGCTCTATCTGACGCGGATCCAGGAGGTGTCCAAACGCATGCAGGACCTGATCAACGATATCCTGCGGTTTTCCAAGATCTCGGTGGAGAAACAGAATTTCGAGGAGGTGGACCTCAACGGGGTGGTGGAGGAGGTGTTGTCCGAGATGGAAGGCGTCATCCAGGAGAAGGCCGCGAAAGTGAAGGTCGACCGGCTGCCGGTGTTGCCGGCGAGTACCGTGCTGATGGGGCCGCTTTTCTCCAATCTGATCAGCAATTCGTTAAAATACTGCAAGAAAAAGGAGTCGCCGCAAATCCGTATCCGGTATGAGGAAGGGCCGGTGCTTGCTTCGGCGAACGGCCGGGAGCAGGAGACCCGCTATGGGCGGATCTATATCGAGGACAATGGCATCGGGTTTGATCAGAAGTATGCCGAGCAGATATTCGATATGTTCCGCCGGCTGCATTCCAACGCGGAATATGAGGGAACCGGGATCGGGCTCGCCCTTTGCAAGAAGATCGTAGAGATGCACAAAGGGTTTATATCGGCCCTTGGCAAACCGGGTGAGGGGGCGATCTTTATCGTGTCGCTTCCGCTTGGCGGCGTGCCGGCTGCTCTAGTAGAAAAAAATGACGACATTAGTGACTTAAATTAATTTAGCTGTTACCATGTTGCCTTCCAGCCTCCCTACAAGGATCCTTATCGTAGAAGATGACGAAGACGACTTTCTGATCATCGACGCCTGTATCAAGGATATTCCCGACAAGGAATTCCGGATCGACTGGTGCTATGACTACAATGAAGCACTGCAGCGGATCGGCCAGGCCCGTTATGATCTTTATTTTGTGGATTATCTGCTGGGGGCCAAGACGGGGCTCGAGCTGTTGCAGGAAGCCATCAGCATGGGTTGCGAGGAGCCGCTCGTGCTGCTCACCGGTATCGGCAACCGGGACCTCGATGTCCAGGCCATGAATATCGGGGCGGTGGATTACCTCGTCAAGTCGGAGATCAATACCGAAAAACTGGAGCGCTGCATGCGGTATGCGCTGGAGAGAAGCGCTTATATCCGGGCGTTGCGGGTCAACGAACGGAAGTTCAGGACCATTTTCGAGCGGAGCAAGGACGCGGTATTTCTCACCGGGGACGATCTTGTCTTCCAGGATGTGAATGCCGCGACCGGCGAACTGTTCAAATATGGGAAGGAGGAGCTGATGCAGATGAGCCTCTATGATCTTTTTGCGCGAAAAGAGGCGGCCGACCAGCTTCGGGACCGCCTGTCGCTGACCGGTGAGGTGGAGGACCTCGAGGTGGAGCTGATCACCCGGAATAAGGAACGGCGCAACTGTATCCTGTCCATTTCGTGGCAGGTCTATTCCAGCGGCGAGACCTATATCCAGGGGATCATCCATGATATCACCAATCTGAAAAGGATCGAACGGGCCACGTTCCAGATCGAGAAACTGCGGTCCACGGCTACGCTGCTGCGGACGCTGGCGCATGAGGTGCGTAACCCGTTGACCAATATCAACCTCTCCGTCGAGCAGTTAAAGCCCGAGATGGACAGCGAGGATGCGAATATCTATCTGGATATCATCGCGCGGAATTGCGGGCGGATCGACAGCCTGATCTCCGAACTGCTTGACCTTTCGCGGCCGGCCGAGATCTCGTTGCAGAAGACGCGGCTGCAGGAGATCCTCGACAACACGCTGGCGGCAGCATCGGACCGGATCTCGCTGAAGAATATCCGGCTGGAGCTGATGTACCCCGAGAAGCCGGCCTTCGTCATGGCCGACAAGGAAAAATTGCGTATTGCCTTTCTCAATATCCTCATCAACGCGGTGGAGGCCGTACCGGCGCAGTCGGGTGTGATCACCATTGCCATCCGCGAGGAGATCCCCCAGCATTACAAAGTGAGTATCGCCGACAATGGGGGCGGCATTCCCGAAGAGAATATCTCCCGCATCTTCGAGCCGTATTTTACTTCCAAGACCAATGGGTTTGGCCTGGGGCTGGCCGCGACCTGGAATATTCTGCAGTCGCATCGCGCCGGCATCGACGTCAGTTCGCAGCTGGGCGAGGGGACGAGCTTTATGCTGACTTTTGAGCGGGTTGAGCGATAACGAAGCCCGCGACCCTAGCCTGGATACGCGATCGGGTCGAGATCGAGTATCTGGTGGAGGTGGTGCAGCAGATGGTTGCAATAATCTGCCGCCACCCATTCGAGGGTCTGTGCCTGACCGCCCATCGAGCATTTCCGTTGTGTCCCCTCTGGGGACATATTGGCCAGGATGATGATGATATGTTTGTTCAGCAGCGTCCAGAGCGCGATCAGATCGCGCGCCGGGTAGTCCCGGTAACCGGTGAGGACCACCCAATCATCCTGTGAGTACGGGATATCGGGGGTGTCTTCGTACTGAGCGATGACGAATCGCCGGATATTGTTCTGGGCCGAGTCGACCAGATGTCCCAGGATCTCTTTCTTACTCCATTTTTCGGGACCGGGCCGCCAATTGTAGGTTTCGTCGGTAACCGCTTCCAGCCGTTTGCTATAGATGCGGATGATCTTTTCGAGGTAGCCAATCGTGGGTTGCATGGGTGCACTAGTGTTGTCTTACGAATATATATAAATTTGTTTTCATGCAAATGGGTATTCAGGTGAATTTGATAATCTCCATGACAACCAATAAATTTGCGGCTCGAACAAATCACAAAGAATGAGACAAATTGCTTTTCGGGAGGCTCTGCGCGAGGCTATGAACGAGGAAATGCGGCGCGATGACCGGGTTTTTTTGATGGGTGAAGAAGTGGCGGAATACAATGGCGCCTATAAGGTTAGCCAGGGCATGCTGGACGAGTTTGGTCCCAAGCGCGTGATCGACACACCTATCTCTGAGCTGGGTTTCACCGCAGTAGCGGTCGGGGCTGCCCAAAACGGGCTGCGTCCCGTTGTCGAGTTCATGACCTGGAATTTCGCGGTGCTCGCCCTTGACCAGATACTGAACACCGCTTCCAAGATGCTGGCGATGAGCGGCGGTCAGGTAGGCTGTCCGATCGTTTTCCGCGGACCCAACGGTTCGGCGGGTCAGCTGGGCGCGCAGCACTCGACGGCTTTCGAAAGCTATTATGCGAATATCCCCGGTTTGAAAGTCGTCAGTCCCAGCAACGGGTATGATGCAAAGGGGTTGCTGAAGCAGGCGATCCGGTATGAGGAAGACCCGGTGATCTTCATGGAGAGTGAGGTAATGTATGGCGAGAAGTCCGACGTGCCTGCCGAAGAATATTATATCGAACTGGGCAAGGCCGATATCAAGAAGGCCGGGAAGGATGTGACGATCGTTTCTTATAATAAGATGATGAAGGTGGCGCTGGGCGCCGCGGCCGAATTGGAGAAGGAAGGTATCAGCGCCGAGGTGATCGATCTGCGGTCGATCCGGCCGCTGGATTGGATGACCATCCTCGAGAGTGTGAAGAAAACGAACCGGCTGGTGATCGTGGAAGAACAGTGGCCGTTTGCATCGATCTCCTCGGAGATCACCTACCGGATCCAGAAGGAAGGGTTCGATTACCTGGATGCGCCGATCCGCCGGATCACGTCGGCCGATGCGCCGCTGCACTATGCACCCAACCTGGTCGCCCTTGCGCTGCCGGATGTGGGCAGGACGGTGAAGCTGGTGAAAGAAGTGATGTATCTACAGAAATAACTCCAATAAAAAAGCCCGCCAATCGGCGGGCCCCCGGCAAGCGTTGCTTGCCGGACATTATGATAAAAGAGGCCGCCTACTTTTAAAGATTAGGCGGCCTCTTTTAATTTCTTTTACTTTCTTCTTATTTGATGGCGGCGAGGGCCGTGTTGAACAGCATAAGGAAGCCGTAGACGCAACCAAGCAATACACAACCAAGAATTGTTAACTTGAAAAGGATCTTACCGGTGGCGGGAGCCTCGAGATTCTGATTCATAGGGAAATACGTTTTGGATTATAAAATTGGTTGGTTTTTAATAGTCATTGGATACCCAAAAATACGCCGGAAATCGAGGCGGTGCAAGGGGTTTTTACGGTGAAAAATACGATATCTCCATTTTTGTCCTCTTTCGAAAGCCGGTCACAATCTTGGAATATGCCGGGGCCAGGTTCTTAACTGATTGATTGTGAACGTCCATTCAGGCGTTTCGATCAGGCCTTGGGAGGAGTCGGCTTCGAACCAGGGGCTGAGGCAGGGGCTGTCAGGATTTTTGACGACGTGGATGTCCTGGGCGGGCATATAGCTTTGCGCCAGCAGGTACATGCGGTGCCCCCGCGTGTCTTCCACGACATCTACAACGATCATCGCATGGCCCGGCGCCCCGCCTTTGATCAGGACATCCCCGGGGTCGATCTTTTCGATGGGTTTTGCAGACAGCTGTCTTTCGAGCGTATGTGTTCCGCACCAGGTGAAGAGCGTTGTAAGATAGCCGTCGAAGCAGGAGCGGTCTTCACAGTAATGGCCCGCCGACTGCAGGGTATAGCTGACGAGATGGTTTCCCGTGAGCCGGACGCGTCCACCATTGGCCCATTCCTGAAAATTGAGCCGGTTTCCCTCTTCCGTATAGAAATTGATATCGGTGAATTCGTGCATCGAATAGAGATATTCCGCGCGGAGCCGCATCACGGCATCGGCGCACTGCTGGAGATCGGTATGGCCGACGGAGATATCGAGCACGGCGAATTGGGCGTTCTGGTTGGCCTTGGGCCTGCCGTTGTAGAGATAGACGGTCCGATCCTTTTTCAGCGGCAGATCACGGAGCCACATCGCAAAGGAATGTGGATAGGTCGCCAAACGGTGATACCCGGGCGGCGGCGGGATCGCAGCTACGGTTCCGTAAGGATTTATGCTGTCGGGTGGGGCGGGGTTCCGGGTCTGGGCCTGGTGATCGAATGCCGGTTGGCGGCAGGTGCAGAGCATCGCGGTTAAGGCTATTGCAATGGGAGCTTTCATACCGGCTAAATGCCTGGCGGGAAGAATTCCACATAAAAGGTTTGTTAAAGTCCGGCTACGATATCGGTGATGGTCCAGCTGAATTGTCTGCTCAAAGTTCCGCCGCGATATCGGTGGGGGATATCTCGCGGAACTCGATCCCGGGAATAGGTTCTCCGGAGCTGACGGGCCCAACGTCGCCCGCTTCCGTGGTAAGATGACCCGCATAGCCGGGCAGGTGGGTCAGGGGCCGGAAGGCCCAGGAGGAGCCGTCGATCGCGACCGGTTGGTATTCGGTGACGTCGAGGTCCAGCAGGGGGATCTCCAGGCCGCGGCCATCGGCTTTTATAAGGCTCTCCTTGGCCGTCCAAAACCGGTAGAAGGCGGCAACGGGGTCGGCCGCGCCGCGGATCGCGGTCCATTCGCCCGGCGTGAACTGGGTCTGGAAATCGTCGAAATCAAGCGTCTTGACGATTTCGATATCGACGCCGATGCGGCCGGTTGTGCTCAGCCCGCAGACGACGCGGTTACCGGAATGGGAAATGTTAAAATGCGGGCCATCGGGGAAATAGGGTTTGGCCTGCGGAGTATACAGTAATTGGGAGATTGTGGCGGGGGAACCGGCGGCTTTTAGCGCCAGGCGGAGCAGATGTTTGCCGAGAAGGGTTGCGTGGGCGTCCTGCCAGCGCCGGTAGCGAAGAATTTTGGGTTGCAGGGCGGCAGGTAGCTCGCCGAGCAGCCGGTGAAAGGCCTCATCCGGCAGGGGCCGGAGAAATTCGGTGGCATAGAGATATAGGGCCATCTGGACGGTTTGCGGGTTGTAAGCTATACATTTAATTTGGAATGCAGTTCGTATTTTTGAGCGAAAGCAAAAAACAACTATGTCGAATATTCTGATCATTGACGACGAAAAGGCGATACGTAAGACACTCAGCGAAATCCTCTCCTATGAAGGGTATAAGATCGATGAGGCCGGCGACGGCGAAGAGGGGTTGAAGAAAGTAAAAGAGAAAGAGTACGATGTTATTCTTTGTGATATCAAGATGCCGAAGATCGATGGGATCGAGTTCCTGGAAAAGACGAAAGAGACCCATCCCGATATCCCGATCATTATGATCTCGGGGCATGGGACGATCGAAACGGCGGTGGAGGCGGTGAAGAAGGGTGCTTATGATTATATCTCCAAGCCGCCGGATCTGAACCGGCTGCTGATCACCATTCGCAACGCGATGGATAAGACCACGCTGGTGGCCGAGACCAAGGTGCTGAAGCGGAAGGTCAGCAAGGTGCAGGAGATGGTGGGGGCTTCGACGCCGATCCATAAGATCAAGGAGACCATCGAGAAGGTAGCGCCTACAGAGGCCCGTATCCTGGTCACGGGTGAGAACGGGGTGGGGAAGGAGCTTGTCGCCCGGTGGGTGCATGAGAAGAGCAACCGCGCCAGTGGCGCGCTGGTGGAGGTCAACTGTGCGGCCATCCCGAGTGAGTTGATCGAGAGTGAATTGTTCGGCCATGAGAAAGGCTCCTTCACGTCGGCCGTGAAGCAACGGATCGGCAAGTTCGAGCAGGCCAATGGCGGTACGCTGTTTCTCGATGAGATCGGGGATATGAGCCTCACGGCGCAGGCCAAGGTGTTGCGGGCCCTGCAGGAGGGGAAGATCACCCGGGTCGGCGGCGACAAGGACATCAACGTCGATGTACGCGTGATCGCGGCTACCAATAAAGACCTCCTGAAGGAGGTGGAGGAAAAGAGTTTCCGGCTCGACCTTTATCACCGGCTAAGCGTTATCATCATCCATGTGCCCTCGCTGAACGAGCGCAGCGACGATATCCCGTTGCTGGTGGAGAAATTCCTGGCAGACATCTGCGGGGACTATGGCATCGCGAAGAAAGCGATCGATGAGGAGGCCATCAAGGCCCTGCAACAGCATAATTGGACCGGAAATATCCGGGAATTGCGCAATGTCGTCGAACGCCTGATCATCCTGTCGGGGAAGACGATCGCGCAGAGCGATGTCGAGAGCTATGTATTGCCGAAAAAATAGTGCTTTTTAGCCTATTTTTGCCGGAATTCAAAAAAACTCCAAGGAATGTCATCTCATCAGCTGCTGGTTCTTTTGCTCATCCAGGTCGTTATACTCCTACTCCCTTCCGTCGGTGCGGCCAAATTGTTCGAAAAGGCCGGGGTGCCCGGCTGGAAAGCCTATATCCCGTTTTATAATACCTGGATCATGATGACACTGGCCGAACGCCCAAAACACTGGGTCTTCTGGCAGGTGATCCCGGTGGTGGGCTGGTTCATTTCCCTGGGCATCTATGTGGAGTTTGTAAAGGTCTTCGGAAAGTTCAGGCTTTGGGAGCATGCGATGGCCTCGCTGCTGCCGCTCATCTATTTCCCGATGATCGGCTATGACCCCAAGGTGAAGTTCACGGGAGCCGCGGCGGTGAGAAAACATAAGAAGGGTACGGCCCGGGAATGGGTGGATGCCGGCGTCTTTGCCATCGTAGCCGCCACGCTGATCCGGACCTTTGTATTCGAGGCCTATACCATTCCGACGGGGTCGATGGAGAAGACCCTGCTCGTCAATGATTTCCTTTTTGTCAGCAAATTCAGTTATGGGCCAAGGATCCCGAACACCCCATTGTCTATCCCGTTTGTGCACAATACGCTGCCGGTCACTAACGGCAATTCCTATGTGGAATGGATCAAGATCCCGTACACCCGCTGGTTCCCCAGTCCGGTCAAAAGGGGCGATGTCGTGGTCTTCAATTTTCCCGCAGGGGACACGGTGATCAACAAAGATGAGTATCAGTCGCTGCGACCTTATTACAACGTTGCCCGGGCGGCGGGCGGCGGCAATCTCGACAGCGGCCGGAAGATCATCCTCGGCGATCCCGACCAGTTTCCGCTGGTGATCCGGCCGGTGGACAAACAGGAGAACTATATCAAGCGTTGCACGGCCATCGCCGGCGACACGTTGCAGATCAAAAACCAGGTGCTATATATCAATGGCAAGGCGCAGAACCTACCGCCCGAATCACAGACCAACTACACGGTGACGACAAAGGGACAGCCGCTGGACGAAACCGTGATGGCCGATGAATATGATCTCGATATCAACAATCCTCAGGAAGTGCGGCCGGCAGGTACACCAAACACGTATGATATGCTGCTGACCTGGGCAGCGCATGAGAAGATGCTGAAGAACGGATTGGCACAGAAGATCGTCCCCGATATCGCCGACGTCGATCCGTCGCTGGTCCTCTTTCCTTTCGCACCGGTGAACGGCGTCAACTGGGCGCTGGATAATTATGGTCCGCTGTGGATCCCGGCGAAAGGTGCGACCCTGACCCTGACGGCAGACAACTATCCCATCTATGAACGCGCCATCCGCGTGTATGAACACAATCAATTCGAGATGAGAGACGGCAAGTTCTGGCTCAACGGTGCAGCCGTGACGCAGTATACCTTTAAGATGAACTACTATTGGATGATGGGCGACAATCGCCATGAGTCGCAGGACTCAAGGTTCTGGGGCTTTGTACCCGAAGACCATGTCGTGGGTGAGGCATGGCTCATCTGGATGAGTTGGAATCATGGTGTGAGATGGAAGCGGTTATTCCAGAAAATAAAATAGCTAATATTGTTTAGCTTGATGCTTTCCTACAATTTTTCATTCCAATAACATGATGTTAATCTTCCGGCATTTGGTTTGATAATAGAATTGCAGTATTTTCACATGATTGTCATTTGGACATTTACTCCTTTCTGCAGCTATTGCTCCGTACCGCGAAATTCCTGACTACTGGTTAAGGTTAAGATTGGCTGGCATTTACAATGCTAACCACAGATTGTAGCCTCTATAAGATAAACCTTTCTAATACAACCTTATGCCTATCAATCCTACCAACATCGCAATCGTTGATGACCATGCTCTATTCAGGAAAACATTAAAGAACTATTTGTCCGAGCAAAAAGGAATTAACATCGTCATCGAGGCCGCAGACATGCGCGATTTGTTGAGTCGATTACAAAACACACCTACAGACGTTGTAATAATGGACCTCTTCCTGCCGGGTTTGAATGGGAATGAGGCCGTGAAGACCATGCGAAGCGAGTATCAGGGAGTCAAGATACTGGTCCTGTCCATGAGTCTCGACTTGGACCTGATAAGCGATCTATTGGATTCAGGCATACATGGTTACATCTCGAAATCGGATGAGCCGGAAAACCTTGTCCAGGCCATACGCACCGTTTCCGAGAACCAGCTCTATCACAACAAGATATTTACCGAAGCATTATACTGGAACAAGCAAAACAACATACGATCCCATGCAGAGAACCCGCTGGCTCCTCTCAATGAACGGGAGAAAAAGATCCTCCAATTGATCTGGGAAGAAAAAAGCAATAAAGAGATCGCCGATGATCTTTTCTTAGGCATACGATCCGTTGAAAAAATAAGACAGGATATCAAAGAAAAGATCGGCGCAAAATCGACGATCGGCTTGTTGAAATATGCCATAGAAAAAAGGATCATTGGCATTGGTTCGCGAAGCCCGGGTCTTATCCGATGATGACGATCGCGCCCTCCGCTTAATTTCATTTCGTAAAAACCGAAACCAGAAATGGCATCACTACTAACAATTGTTCAATTTTTTAAGATTAATTTGTTCCCGCAATAAAAAATTCCAATCCTTAGAAAAGTATTCCTGGTAAGATCCGGTCAAGCCACCGGAGGATTGCATATTTACCGACATCAGGAGCCCATTTACTCTAAACAATATTTCTTCTCCTTTCCATACCTGCAATGTTACTTGCTGTAGCGATAGCTTTTTAGTTTCGATAAGGCTACATGTTTTTGCTTATTGCTGCAAAGAGGCGCTTTTTCCCCAAATAATTTCCAATATGAGCAACTTTTTCCAAGGGTGGTATCTAATCTATACCCGGCCGCGTCATGAGAGAAAGGTATTTGCGCAGTTGACTGAAATGAAAGTGCGTTCTTTCCTGCCGACAACAAAAAAGTTGAGGATCTGGCACGACCGGAAAAAGTTTATCGAGGAGCCTCTTTTCCCCTCCTATGTTTTCGTTTACCTCCAGGACAGATATAATTACCAGGAGAGCATTGATGCAGACGGCTTTTTATACTTTGTCAAAACCGGAAAGGAGATAGCCAGGGTACCCGAATCCGTGATCTCGAACATTGAATTACTGTCGAAGGATGGAAGTGAGATCGAGGTCTCTACCGCTTCTTTTCTTCCGGGGCAAAAACTCGTCATCAACCAGGGCGCGCTGACAGGACTCTCCTGTGAAGTGGTGCAATTCAACGGTAAACAGAAATTGCTGGTACGGGTCGATCTTCTGCAGCGGAATCTACTGGTCACCCTGCCGGTCGATCATTTAATGGCCATATAAAACATTGAAATGAACCTGGTTTCATCCCTATTGAAGGCGGCTTCGGACGGCAAGTCCGGGATAACCTTTGTGCAGGCGACGGGGTCTGAGGAACGAATATCGTATAGCGATCTATACCAAACATCCCTTCGGGTCCTGCATGCGTTGCAACAGAAAGGTGTTGGTACCGGGGACGAACTGGTTATCCA
Source organism: Puia sp. (assembly GCF_036500295.1). Taxonomy (NCBI): domain Bacteria; kingdom Pseudomonadati; phylum Bacteroidota; class Chitinophagia; order Chitinophagales; family Chitinophagaceae; genus Puia; species Puia sp. Next base: position 36,215 of record NZ_DASYCH010000130.1, read on the forward strand.
GGTAGACGAAGACAAATGGCTTCTCTGCCTTTTTTGGGCCTGTCTGCTCGGCGGGATCAGAGCGGTTCCCATATCACCCGGCCAGCAGGCAGAGCAGCGGAAAAGACTTTTTAGCGTTTGGAGATATCTTGACCGGCCCTTCTTAGTGTGCGATGAAAAGCAATTCGAACGCGTCTCGGCTAACCGCCAGGATGCCGATGCGGTAAAGGCGGCCGGGATCGGCAGAGATAAGATCATTCTGCTGACGGAGCTGTTCGGCGGTGACCGCGAAGGGAAATGTGAACCCGTTGCCGATGCCGATCTCGCTTATATCCAGTTCTCGTCGGGGTCTACCGGTGATCCGAAAGGAGTGATGCTGACGCATGACAGTCTCTCCTGTAATGTTGAAGATATCCTGACGAGCCTGAAAATAACCGGTAACGATGTATTATTAAGCTGGATGCCGCTGACGCATGACATGGGGATCATCGGTTTCCATCTGTGCGGGGTAGTTAAAAATATCGATGCGGTGAGCATCCCCACCCAAAGTTTTATCCGGCGGCCTTTGCTCTGGATGGATAAGGTAGCCGAACATCGGGCCAGTGTTTTATATTCGCCCAACTTCGGACTGCACTATTTTCTGTCCGCACTCCGGAAAAAAGAGGCGGCCGGCTGGGATCTGTCCTGTATCCGCATCCTTGTGAACGGCGCCGAACCGATCTCCATACAACTGTGCGAGCAGTTTGCCTCAGCCCTGGAAAAATACGGTATGCGCACCCATCCGTTCGTCGCCGCGTATGGTCTTGCGGAGGCTTGTGTCGAGGTGTCGGCCATGCCGCCGGGTACGTCGATCCGTTCCTATCCCTTGCGCAGGGAATTTCTTAATCCCGGCCAGCAGATCCGGATTACCGATGTAGGTGACCCGGCTGCGGCCATTTTTGCCGACGTGGGTTATCCGGTTGACTCCTGTCAGATCAGGATCAGTGACGACCGGGATATGGCTTTGCCGGAAGATACCGTCGGTCATATCCAGATCAGGGGCAGGAATGTAACGGGCGGCTATTACAACCATCCTTCGGCAACCCTAGCCTTGTTCACCGAGGACGACTGGCTCCGAACCGGTGATCTTGGGTTTATGCGGGAGGGCAGGCTTGTCATAACCGGAAGACAAAAGAATATTATTCTCGTCAACGGCCAGAACTATTATCCGCAGGATATCGAGCGGGTAATAATCGAAGCCGGCAAAGCAGAGTTAGGAAAGGTGGTGGCTTGCGGAACGGATACGCTCCGCGGGGACGAAGGCGATCTGATCCTCTTTTGTCTTTATAAGGGCAGCCAGGAGGAATTCGCACCCGTTGCGCGGGAGATCAGGGAATCGGTACTTGCCAGCACAGGCCTTTATGCGGGAGCGATCGTGCCGGTGAAAAAGATACCAAAAACGACCAGTGGGAAGATCCAGCATTTCCTGCTCCTTGAACAATATAGAAACGGCGAGGTGGGCGCCTCCGGGATGGGGGAGCGAAAGCTGGCAGACCAGTCCGGAGCGACCATTCTGCCCGAAGCCATTCCGGAAAAGCTGCTGGAGATCGGCCAGGCCTTATTGGGGCGCCGGGACCTCGATCTTCAAACGGATCTTTTTGAAGCGGGAATGAATAGTCTTACGGCGATTCGACTGGCGGGAAGGATACAACAGGAAACCGGGTTTAAAACCGGCATCGAAGACATCTTCCGGCACAGTACCATCGATGGAATAGGCCGGTTCCTTCTGACGGCGAAGAAAGAAGAATCCCTGCCTTCCTTTCAACGGACAGCTCCCGCAGACCATGCAGAACTCTCGGCAGCACAAAAACGGATCTGGACCGAGCAACAATTTGACAAAGACTCGGTGGCTTATAACATCCCCGTTATGTTCAAACTAAGGGGAGTATTCGATGCTGGTAAGCTGGAAGCATCCGTAAAAGGGCTCATCCAGAAATATGAACTGCTCCGGACGTCCTTTTATTTGCAGGAAGACACCCCCATGCAGAGAATCCATCCTTATACGGAGGCCCTTTTTTCGATGGGCTACGATGATCTCCGGCAGTTGACAAACAGGCTTGAAAAAGGCATGGATATCTGTAAAAAGGCGGCTAATATCCCCTTTGCCCTGGACCGGCCCTGCCAACTCCGGCTACGGGCGATCCGGGTAAGTGAGAACGAGTACTACCTTGTGTTGACCATTCATCATATCCTGGCGGATGGCTGGTCCATGGCCAGATTACTGCAGGAACTATGTTCTTTATATAACACGACTGCACAGCAGCAGGCAGCGGAAGAACCTCCGGTTCAATTTCGGGATTATGTGTATTGGCAAAGCGAAATGCTCCTTCATCCCAAAATGGCGGAAGATATCGGCTATTGGACCGAAGAGTTGCGCGGATTACCGGGACCGGCAGATCTCTCGAATCGCAGGAAACCACCGGTAAGGGAAGTAGCCTTTCCCGTGAACCGGTACGATCGTTTCCTGCCAATGGAGGACCTTGTCTTATTAAGAGGTCTTGCAGCCACCTTCGATACAACACCGTTCGGTATCCTGATGAGCCTGTTGAATGTGCTTATCTACCGGTATACGGATCAAAAAGACCTTGTCCTGGCTTTTGATACGGCAGGCCGTTTACCGGGAAGAATGGAGGAATTGATCGGTTATACACTGAATACCTTATTTCTTCGCACGACCGTCAGCGGAGAGATCGCTTTTGCCGAAGTAGTAACGACCGTCAGGGAAAAGTTGCTGGCGGCAATCGATCATCAATGGTATCCGTTTGAAAAGATGTTGGAGAACAAGGAGATCAATGGTACCCGGACAGAGGGATCGCTTTTTACATTATTGGTTCTTTACCAGAATTTTTATGAGAAGGACTTTGAACTGGAGCTGACCGGATGTGAAATAGCACAGGAACCCCTGTTTGTAATAGACGGCTTTACCGATCTGCAGCTGGAATTCAATGAAAAAAAGGAAGGTCTGCAACTATCCATACAATACAGGGACACTCTTTTCAATGGCGGCGAGATGCAGCAGCTGGCCGACCACCTTCAAAATCTACTGCATGCCGTCGCGGCCGATAGCACCGCAAAAATAAGCAGCTACAATTTGCTTACCGACATGGAGCGGAAATTCCTGCAACCAGCCGTTGAAAACAATCCCGATCAGCGGTCACCCAAGATCCCTATCCATGCGCTTTTTGAACGGCGGGCGGCCAATTTCCCCGATGCCCTCGCCGTCTGCGCCGGAAATACAAGGCTTTCCTATCGCGAGCTTAATAACAGGGCCAATGGGGTAGCGCATTTTTTGAAAAGCCGCTACTCGATACGACCCGAGGACAGAATAGGTTTTCTGGTCGCCCGCAACGAGAACATCGTCATCGCCATGCTGGCGATCCTGAAGACCAGCGCGGCTTACGTAGCGCTGGACCCCGATCTGCCCCCGGGGCGCTGCGAGCAAATCGTAGCCGATAGCGGATTAAAGGTCGTGCTTACCGACAACAGCTTCTTTAGCACCTTGACGGAGACCTTCGGACCCGATCTTCCCGTAGATATGGACGATCCGGATCTCTATGCCACTCCGGCGGCCGACCTGCTGAATGAGGGAACAATGGACAGTCTTGCCTATATCATCTATACTTCTGGATCGACGGGAAGACCCAAGGGGGTGATGATCGAACACCGGTCTTTATCGGAGTATGTCCGCTATTTTATTGATTATTTCGAAATAGACAGCACCGATGTCTTTATACAGCAGGCGTCGGTGGGATTCGATACGATTATCGAAGAGGTATTCCCCGCGTTGTGTAGTTCGGGAAGGATCGTGATCGCGGAGAAAGGCGGCCGGGACATCGAGGAACTGCTTTCTCTGATCTTCCGCAACAACGTTACCGTACTTTCCACCACTCCTACGGTACTCAAGGAGATAAACAGCCAGGTCGACAGTCGCCTGGCTTCCCTGCGCCTGGTCATCAGCGGTGGAGAGGCGCTGCATCCGGCCCATATCAATAACATTCTGGACAACGTAGAGATCTTCAATACCTATGGTCCCTGCGAAGCAACCGTTTGCGCCACCTACAAAAGGATAAACTCCCTCCCGGATGCGTTGCTGATCGGCAATCCCATCTGTCATCACCGGATTTATATCCTGGACGAGAACAGGCAACTATTGCCCTGGGGACGCCGCGGAGAGATCTATATCGAAGGCGGTTTAGCCAGAGGCTATCTGAATCTCCCCGGTCTGACCGAAGAAAAATTCGTTGTCAGTCCTTTCGATCCCGGCAAAAGGTTATTCCGGACGGGAGACGGAGGTCGTTTTACCGCAACCGGGGAGATCGAATTCCTCGGACGAACTGATCATCAGTTCAAGATAAGAGGTTACCGGATAGAGCCCGAAGAGATAGAGTATGTGATCAGCAGACATCCCCGGGTAATTATGTCGGTCGTTGTTCCGGGAATCAACGGTCAGCAACTCTTTGCCTATCTTACCGTCGAGAAGGATTTCTCTACGGATGACCTGCGAATAGCTATAAGCCGCGATTTGCCTTCCTATATGATCCCTGCCAGATTCGAGATCATCGATCGAATGCCGCTGACAACGACGGGGAAGATCGACAGGATGGGTCTGCAGGACCGGGCGGCCAGGGTCGAAGGGTCGGTTCCCGTTCTCGCCGCTGCGGTCAGTCCGTTACAGGAGCTTCTCCTGGACATTATAAAGCAGGTATTATCCATTGAAAAAATGGGGATAACCGATAACTTCTTCGAAGCAGGCTGCAATTCGATCAAGGCGACCCGGATCATCGGGCTTATCCATAAAGAGCTACATTACCGGATCGGCATCAGGGAAATGTTTGTTTATCCCACTGTCGCGTTGCTGGCCGACAGGCTGACCGATCTCAATAAAAGGAGCTATCAGCAACTGCCGGCGATCGGGCGGGCGGCGACGTATGAACTGTCGCCTTCGCAAAAAAGACTGTGGCTTCTGAGCCGGATAGACAAACGCTCTTTTGCCTGCAATGAAGGAGAAATTTACGAAATAGAAGGGGAGATCGATGCAGAGAAGGTCAGGATGGCTTTTAAACTGCTCGTAAACAGGCACGAGATACTTCGCACGGTCTTCCGGGAGGTGGATGACCTTCCTCGCCAGGTTATCCTGGACAGCAGGCCCGATCTTCCAGGCTTTTGCTATACCGATCTTGCCGGGCGGACCGATGCGCAAAGCCGTGCGGAAGAGATGCTATTCGAAGAGGCAAGATGCGTTTTCGATCTTGAGCAAGGTCCTTTATACCGGATCCTGCTGCTCCGGGTCGCTCCGGGGAGGTGTCTTGCAGCTGTCATTATGCATCATATCATCACCGATGACTGGTCTGCCCGTTTGTTGATAAATGAGTTTCTACGGACCTATGAAGCCATTGATAAAGGATCGCCGATCCTGACCGGGCCGCCAAAGCTCCAGTATAAAGACTATGCCGGCTGGATGAATGCCCAGTTGCGAAGAAACGGTACGGACAAAGAGGGCGAATATTGGAACAGGCTTTTCGCCGACGGCATCCCTGTACTCGATCTTTCGCCGGACTATACCCGGCCGGCGGTAAAGTCCTATGAAGGGAGTACGCTGCATGCCGCTTTTGGTGAGGTTCTGCTGCCGCTGTTGGAAAACTTTTCGCAGGAAGGAAATGCCAGTCTGTTCATGACCTTGTTATGTGGGCTCACCGTGCTGCTTTCCAAACATTCCGGCCAGTCCGATCTGGTAATAGGATCGCCTGTGGCCGGCCGGGAACATCCCGATCTGGACAACATGCTGGGGTTCTTTGTCAATTTAGTGCCGTTCCGGATGCGTTTCGACCCTAAAGACCGGTTGTCGACCCTGTTACAAAGGACAAGGCAGGTCTGTCTGGACGCCTATGAGCATCAGGCCTATCCCTTTGATCAATTGATCAGGGACCTTGCTGTGTCCCGTGACCTGAGCAGGTCTCCCGTCTTCGACGTCTTGCTGAACCTGCGCGACCGGAGTAAAAGCGAAGTAAGATCCGACACCAACGGGATCCGCTTTAATCAACGAAACAGGGTAGCGGTCGGCTCCAAATATGATCTCTCCTTTTATTTCGAGCGCCAGGAAAATACGCTGACCCTGTCAGTGGAATACGACCATCATCTTTTCTCCGCAGACCGGATCCACCGGATGATCGCGCATTACAAAAATATCCTGACGGCCATGACCGCCGACGTCCTTATAGAAGACCTGGATTACCTGACGGCGGCTGAAAAAAAGCAGCTGCCGGTTCATACTCTGCCTTCCAGGGTGAGCGTTCCCGACACCGGTATTCCCGAGCTGTTTCACCGCCGGGCCGCCGAAATGGCGAATAAATGCTGTATCCGCTGTGAGGAGCGGTCCCTTTCGTATCAGGAAGTCGACGAGCAGGCAGAAAGACTGGCTTGTCTTCTTGCAGAGGAATACGGAATAAAGGAAAACGATACCGTCGGGCTTTTGCTGGACCGCTCCGAGAAAGTCGTCATCGCCATCCTGGCAGTCTGGAAGGCAGGCGCCCACTACGTTCCTATCGATTTGGATGCACCCGTCAACCGGATGGCCTTTATCATCCGGGATGCCGGGGTGAAGATCGTTCTTACGGACATCGGTAATCTGGCTCTATGCGAGCAGGCCGGCAAGCTCGGTTCTTTTCCGGTGGCAGTCGTGGATCTGGCCGGCAAGCCTGGCGAGTTTATCCGGCCCTCCGGCCGAGACTCTGCCGGTGTGCAGATAGCGTATGTTATGTACACCTCCGGGTCAACCGGCGAGCCGAAAGCCGTAGAGGTTTATCATCATTCCATCTTAAATGTCTTATACTGTCTGAAGGAGCAGCCAGGTTTTGATCACCGGGACAGGATGCTTTCCGTCAGCACCTCGCTGTTCGATATCTCTGTCACCGAATTCTTTCTCCCGCTGGTCACGGGCGGGGAACTGGTCATTGCAACCAAAGAGGAAGTGATGGATACGCGGAAGCTGACGGCGCTTATCGACGGCTGCCGGCCAACCTATATGCAGGCTACGCCGGCCTTGTGGAATGCGCTGGCAGATGCAGACTGGCAGGGCCATACCGGCTTAAAAGCCATCACCTGTGGCGAAGCACTGACGGAGCAACTGGCTACGAAGCTTCTGTCCCGAACAGGTCAGCTCTGGAACCTGTACGGGCCCACGGAAGCGACTATTTTTGCCACCGGTAAGCGGATACTGGCGGCCAATGAACGAATCAGTATCGGCTATCCGCTTGCCAACACCACGCTCTATATTACCGACGAGGCCAAAAAACTGGTGCCGTCAGGCGTGTATGGAGAGATTCATATCGGCGGGAGAGGAGTAGCGAAAGGATATCTGAACCGCCCGGAACTAACCCAACAACGATTTATCGAGGACCTGCCTGTTTTCCCCGAACGGGTCTATGCCTCAGGAGATATAGGCCGATGGCTGCCTGACGGCACTGTCGAATACCGGGGTCGGCGTGACCACCAGGTAAAGATCAGGGGATACCGGATAGAGATTGGGGAAGTAGAGAGTTGCGTGCGAAAATACGCGGCGCTACGGTCGGCGGCGGTAATCGTTCACGAAGGCGGGAAAAAAGATAAAAAAATGGTCTTGTTTGCCGTTGATTCCGGTGATCATCCCGCTACTGAAGAAGGACTCCGGAAACATTTGCAGGAACGGCTGCCGGGGTATATGATCCCTTCCCTGTTCATTTGGCTTGACGAGATGCCATTGACCACAAGCGGAAAGATCGACCGGAAGGCCCTGGCAGAGAAAGACCTTTCCCTGTTGGTTGCCGCGGATAAAAAAGAGATCGTCCCGGCAGCGACAAGCGCAGAAAAATTATTGTTGGCCATCTGGCAGGACCTCCTGGAGAGAAAAGACATCAGCATCAACGACAATTTCTTTGACCTGGGAGGTCATTCCCTCAGCGCCAATCAATTGGTGAACAGGATCGGCCGGCAGACCGGAATAGAAATGGGGTTAGCCGATATCTTCAATTTTCCGACGGTGAGAGCGATGGGCGGTATCCTCACGAAACTGGAGAATGACAAATACGATTATGTCGAATTAGTCTGATCATGACGAGTATTCAATCCGACGCCCGGCTGCAACAGGTTATCGGTCTGCTGGAGACTGTTTGCGGTTGCTCTTATGTGATCACCGGTGAGGAAGACTTACGTGCCTATGGCAGCGATGAGACGCAGGATCTGTATTTCCCGTTCGATATATTGGTAAAGCCTGCCGATGAAAAGGAGATTGGCGAACTGCTCAGGATTTGTAACCGGTATCGAATACCCGTCACCCCCCGGGGGGGCGGCAGCGGAGTGACGGGTGGAGCATTACCCGTGCAGAAAGGGGTGGTCTTGTCGACGGAGCGACTGAATAAGATCATCACAATAAATGAAACGGACCGATATGTCATCGCCGAGTGCGGGGTGATCACCCAGGAGCTTTGCGAGGCCGTCGAAGAAAAGGGACTTTTTTTCCCAGTTGCACCTACCAGCCGCGCTTTTTCCTTTGTTGGCGGAAACGTAGCCGAAAATGCCGGGAGTATGTACTCCTGTAAGTATGGTACCACGTCCCGGTATGTAATCAATCTGCAGGTAGTATTACCGAACGGCGAGATCTTCTGGACCGGCGCCAATGTCGAAAAAAATGCCACGGGTCTTGATCTGACCCGGCTTTTCGTCGGAAGCGAAGGGCTTTTAGGCGTCATCACCAAGGTGGTTTTCAGATTATTGCCGAAGCCGCGTGTTTCTGCCCTGATGCTTACAGGATTTGACGATCTCGCCATGGCCTGCGAAGCCGTGATCGCTATCAGGAGATCGGGGCTTTCGCCGGCTGCCGCGGAATTGATCGGACACTCTGCATTGCAACTCACCAGGGCCTATCTAAAAGAGTCCTTCCCTTTAACAGCCGACAGGATCAAAGCGCATTTACTGATTGAATTGAACGCCGCCGATGAGAACCGGTTGGCTTTCGAAACGGAGACAGTCGCACAACTCCTCGGAGAATATACCCAGGACGAGATTTTCCTGGGAAGCAGCTCGCCGGAAAAGGAAAGACTGTGGATGATAAGACGAAATATCGGCAACGCCTTGAAAAGTGAAAACAGGTTATATAGGGATATCGACGTCTGCATCCCTTTGTCCTTTGTATACAGATATATCAGCGGGGTAGAGGAGATCTGTAAAAGGGAGGGAGTGGCGGTGGCCTGTTTTGGCCATGTACTGGATGGCAATTTGCATACGATGCTGCATTGGGAGAAAGCGAGCTTTCCAGGCGAAGACCATTTTGCTGCCGTCCTGCACGAAATATATGATTTTGCGATCTCCAATGGGGGAGTGATCTCGGGTGAACATGGCATCGGCTATCTGCAAAAAGAATTCATGCCCCTGCAATTCCCAGCTTCTTCGCTGAGATTAATGAAAGAGATCAAGACCGTCTTTGACCCGGAAGGGATCATGAACCCTGGGAAAGTCCTTTGAACAATTATTCCGACTATGGATAAGATCATTTATGCTAAACAACCGGTCGTCACGCATCCCGGAACGATGGAGAATTATCTGCTGAATACCCAGTTGGGAAAGGGGTATAACAATGTGATAGGATTTCTCAATGACGTGCAATACCGGTTCCCGGGCGCGATTTCCTTTGCAGCCGGTCAGCCCGATGAAACGTTTTTCGATCTTGAGGAACAGATAAAAAAGATCGACGTCTTCGCCGGTTACCTGATGAAAAAGACGGGAAAGACAAGGGCAGCCGCTTTCAACGCCATTGGCCAGTATAACAAGACAAAAGGCATCGTAAACGAAATAATCCGGGAATACCTGATAAAAGACGTGGATATCGATGTTCCGGAAGAAAGCATTTTACTGACGGTGGGAGCCCAGGAAGCCTTTGCCGTGGTGGTCACGACCCTGTGCAACAGGGAGACCGATGTCGTTTTGACGGAGGACCCCGGCTTCATCGGGCTCAGCTCTTTTGCAAAAGCATTCGGGTTTGAACTGGCGGGTGTGCCCGTCGATAAGGATGGCCTTGTCCTGGAAGAACTGGAAAATGTCCTCGACAGGATCGGCGCAGCCAGGAAGAAAGCAAAAGTATTGTATGTGATACCGGACTATCAGAATCCCACGGGGGCCTGTATGCCTGTAGAAAACCGGCTCGAACTGATCCGCCTGGCAGAGAAACATAATTTCCTGATCGTCGAGGATAGCGTTTATAACTCTTTTGGGTACTCCACCGTAAAAAATCCCACGTTAAAAGCTCTGGACAGCCGTGGGCGGGTCATCTATATCGGCTCCTTTTCCAAATCGCTGTTCCCCGGGCTAAGGATCGGACTGATTGTAGCGGATCAGCGGATCAGAACGGCTTCCGGCGACAGTGTTTCGCTGGCCGATGAAATGGCCAAGGTGAAGGGGCTGCTGTCCCTGAACACCCCTACGATCAACCAGGCGATCCTGGCGGGGATCCTGCTCGATCTCGATTGCACGCTGAAGGACTTCAATGCCGCCAAGGTTTCGAGATACCGGGAAAAGCGGGATCAGATGGTGATGGCCATCGATCAGAATATAATGGCCTACCGATCGGATTGGTCGCGGGATATCAGATGGAATATCCCCGAAGGGGGATTTTTCGTCAAAATGCAGATCCCTTTTATCATCGACAATGCAAGCGTAGTAGAGTGTGCCTCCAGGTTCGGGATCATCATCTGTCCCATGCGTTATTTCCACCTGGAAGCGGGCGGAGAATATGAAATAAGGCTGGCTTTTTCGAATCTGTCGACAGCCGACATCCTGGTTGGGATAAAGCAACTGGCCGCTTACTTAAAAGAAAGAATCAAAAAATCAAACTACCATGAATAATGATCTTTTTAAAGAATATCTACTCGATTATGTAGAGATATATACGCCCATGGCGAAGGCCCTGGCTTATTGGCATACCCAGGCGCTGGGATTTACCCTTGTCGCCACCTCCGGCGGAGAAATGGAAAAGCAGAATATCTCGTCGTACGTCCTTGTCAGCGGGTGGATAAGACTTGTCCTTACCTCCACCTATCCGACCCTCCGGCCGGCGGCTAACCCGGAGATTGCTTCCTTCCTGGCTCGGAACTACAGCGGGATCAAGCGGATAGCCCTCAGAGCGGACTCCGTCGGCGACCTTTTTGAAAAAAGCGTGGCCAACGGCGCTATTCCGACGAAACTGCCCCTTGTCACCGAGGATGAATCAGGGTCTTTCGAAGAAGCCTCCATCAAACTTTTCGACGATTGCGAGATCAGTTTTACCGACCGGTCGTCTTATCAGGGAATATTCAAGCCGGGCTACAAAGTGGCCAGGGGGCATGGTCTGCAAAAAAGCCTGTTATTCTCCGTCGATCATATAGCCACCCATACCCGGATAAACGAGATCGCCTATTGGACAAAATATCTTTCAAACACCATCGGCATCGATCTTGTGCAAAGCATTCCGAAAAGCGATGAGAACCGGACTGGCATGATCCTTAATATCAGCCAGTCCTTCGACAGGAAACTGACAGTTGTAATGGCGGAGCCCGAAACCTATAAGCGTAAATCCAATGTTCAGCAGGACCTGGAGATCTTCGGGCCAGGTATTCATCATCTGGCTTTTGCCACGAGTGATCTTCCGGAAACAATCAGGATCCTGAACGAGAGGAATGTCGAATTCATGGATGTTCCTGATTCCTATTATGAGCTGTTACGGAAGAACGAGGATTTCGAGGATGTCGATCTGGATACCTTGCAGCGTTGGGGGATCATTATCGACAAAGAAGAGGACAGCTATCTGCTGCAGAAGTTTATGAAACCGATAAGCGATAGATCGTATTTCTTCTACGAGCTGGTACAACGGGTAAACGGATACGATGGGTTTGCCTTAAAGAACATCACGATGCTCAGAAAGGCGGCCGAGATGGAAATGGCGAAGTCCGAACGCGTATAAATCATTTATTATGAAGGTGAAATTATTGTTTGTCCTCGCGCTGGCTTCGATGCTGTTTGCCAGGGCGGACGAAGGGATGTGGCTGCCTTATCTACTCGGTCAGCAGGTCTATGATGACATGGTGAAAAAAGGACTTAAGCTAAGCAAGGAGCAGTTGTACAGCATCAACCAGGCTTCCATAAAAGATGCCGTCGTCATGTTCGGCAGCGGCGGCTGCTCAGGGGTCATCGTGAGCAACAAAGGGCTGATGTTCAGTAATCATCATTGCGGGTTTAGTGTCATTGCGGATGCGAGCAACGCCGAACATAATTACCTGAAAGATGGATTTTATGCGCGGTCCTTAAAGGAAGAGGTCCCTTCACCGGGCTTGACGATGCGGGTGCTGATAAAGATAGAAGATAAGACCGGCGAGATCGAAGACAGCATAAAAGGGTGGACGGAAAGGGAACGGGCGGTCAAGCTGGACAAATTACTGGACTCGACGGCGGCCCGGAGTGTGCGGGGTTCGGGTTATGATGGCCGGATAATGCCGGTTTTCAAAGGGAATCAATATTTGTTGTTCGTATTTCAAACCTATAAGGATGTACGGCTGGTCGGTACGCCACCGCTGAACGTAGGGGAATTCGGCGCAATCAGCGACGACTGGCGGTGGCCCCGTCATTCCTGTGATTTCTCCATTTTCCGTATCTATACCGGCAAGGATGGCCGGCCGGCTGCTTATTCACCGGACAATGTACCCTTGATACCCAGGTATTCCCTGCCGATCTCCATAAAAGGAGTAAAAGAGAATGATTACACCATGGTCTTTGGCTTTCCGGGAAATACGGACCGCTATGCCAGCAGCTATGCGGTAAAGTTAAAAATGGAGGTCGAAGATTCGGCCATGGTGGTGTTACGGGACCTGAAATTGAAGTATAAATACCAGGAGATCCTCGAGAACCCGGCCGCCAGGAGCAGGTTGGTACCGGAATATTCGGGCTCTGCCAATTACCGAAAATTCTGCGAAGGGGAGATCAGGGCGCTGAGGACCTTCAATGTGTATAGTAAAAGACAGGAAGAGGAAGCGAACTTTGAGAGGTGGGCCGCGGAAAAACCGGAATACGCCGGCATTCTGAAGGAATATGCGGAGATCTATGCCAAATGGGCTCCCTGTCTTAAAGAAAGGCTCTATATCATCGAAGGGATCCTTGGGGCCAGGCTCAGCAGCTTTGCAACCGGCTATCAACGGCTGGAGTCTGTTCTGGCGGCAGCCGGAACGCCCGCCAACGTGGTCGCGCAGGCCATGAAAGCAGCGGATAAAAATCGAAGGGAATTTGTAAACATAGAAAACCGGGCGCTTGATGTGGAAGTGCTTGCCAAAACATGTCAGCTGTATTACGAAAGGATTCCCGCCGAAGGCCGGCCGGCGGGCTTTTATGAGGCCCTCCAATCCCGGTTTGGCAGCCTGAACGACTCCACAACCTTTCATCGATGGGCGATGGACCTGCTTGCCAACACGATGTTATTGAACGAGAATAAGTGGGATAGCTTTATGGTTCATCCGGATGTAGCCGTCTTACGGGCGGACCCCATCTTTGCCTACGACAATGCTTTTATCGGGAACTATCTGCGAAAATGCGGCGGTATCGAGCAGGAGTTTTATCAAAAGAAAGAGAACCTCGACCGCAGGTATCTAAAAGCCAGGATGATCATGGAACCCGGCAAGATCCAATATCCGGATGCCAATAACACCTTACGGATATCGTATGGACAAGCGAAATCCTACAGTGTTCCCGGCGCAGAACGATATGACTACGAATGCACCGTGTCCGAAGTGCTGAAGAAATACAAACCCGGAGATATAGAGTTCGATCTTCCTGACAAATATATCGACCTGTGCAAGCAAAAGGAGTGGGGCATCTACAAGGATAAGGGTCATAACGAGGTCGTAACCGGCTTTATAACAACCAATGATATAACAGGCGGGAACTCCGGTTCGCCGGTATTGAATGCCAAAGGGCAATTGATCGGTTTGGCCTTCGACAGCAATTACGAATCGCTGGATCAGAAACTTCAATTTCAACAGGAGACCAACCGAACCCTATGCGTGGACATCCGGTATGTCCTCTGGTGTATCGATAAACTTGGCGGCGCTTCCAACATCATCGATGAGCTGCAGGTAATAAAATAAATTTTAGTCAATAGAGAAGGCTCCTATGAACGTCATTCAGTTTTTTCAGACAAAATCCAGACTATTTTATTTCTTTTTGATCCTGCTCGGGCTGACAAGCAGCGTAGCGAATATCGGCACCCTCATGCTGATCAATAACGCGCTGGCGGGCAAGACCCTGATCAAGGGCCAGCAGAACTACATGGTTTATATCTGTCTAATGGCCATTTCGTTCGCGACCAACCGGATCTTTCAGAATTATATCGTGAAGCTGACCAGCACCATTGTGGTCGAACAGGAATTGGCCATCATCCAAAAAGTGAGGAATTCATCTTACGAGTCCTTTGAACGGCTGGGTCCGGACAAGATATATGCCGCCCTGGGTGATGCGCGGATGCTTGGGCGGATACCCCAGATGTTTATTTCCTTTTTCAACGCCTTTATCATCGTCACCTGTTCGCTGGTCTATTTATTTATCGCAGCCCCGCTGGGAGGGGTGACCGTCATCTCGCTGATGATTTTTTTATTGACGATCTACCTTATCCGGGACAAGGAGATATCCAGACAAAACAATATCGTAAGGGATCTGCAGGACGAGTATTATCATTCGTTGCAGGAGTTGATACAGGGCTTCAAGCAGATAAGGATATCCAATCTTCGCAACAACAATCTTTTTAACAGATATATCAATCTGAACCGGGAGAAGTCGAAGCAGCTTTCGATAAAAACCAATCGGAAATACGTCGCTAACGAAATGATCGGGATCTATAGCTGGTATCTGGTGTTGGGAACGGTCATCTTCATATTGCCGGCGATCGGCAAGGTGTCGTTGGCCCAGGTAACCATTTTTGTGGCGACCGTGCTGTTCATGGTGGGACCTATCTCCCAATTGGTCATGTTCTTTCCGATGTACAGCATTTTCAAGATCTCCATCAACCGGATCAACAAAATAGACACCGAGCTGAAGGTCGATTCACTCGATATGCCCGCCATCCCCATCCCCGCGAGACCATTCAGGTCGATACGGTTTGAGGATATCGTCTATAGTTACAATGCAAACGACAAAACTTCGTTCCAGCTTAATATAAAAGAGATAACTTTCAAAAATGACGAGATCATTTTTATTGCAGGTGGCAATGGAAGCGGGAAAACGACCTTTATCAATATCCTGACGGGTCTGTGCAAACCGGAAAGCGGCAGGATCTATGTCGACGACAAGGAGGTGGGCTGGACCGACTTCTGTTCGCTCAGCAACAGCATGGCCGTCGTATATACCACTCACCATTTATTCAAGAACAACTATGACGATCATGATCTGTCGGAGGGCAATGGCCATCTGCGGTACCTGACCGATCTCTTCAATCTGAATGGCGTCCTGAAGCTATTGGAAGACCGGAACTGGGTGAATACCAGCCTTTCAAAAGGCCAGCAAAAGCGGCTTGCCCTGTTGTTGTCGATCATGGAGGATAAACCGCTGATTATCCTTGACGAATGGGCCGCCGAACAGGACCCGTATAACCGGCGGCAATTCTATACAAAATGGCTTCCCCTTATAAAAGGAATGGGAAAGACCGTCATAGCCATCTCCCACGACGACGATTATTATCATGTCGCCGACCGGATCCTGCGCTTCGACTATGGAAAGATAGCGCACGATACCAGCAAGGTTTCTCAAATCGTTTGAGCACAAACAGACATCATGAAGACCATCAGATTGTTTTGTTTGCCTTTCGCGGGGGGCAACAAATACTCCTACCGTGAATTCGAGGAAAAGATGCCGCCTTTTATCAGGCCGGTCGCCCTGGAATATCCGGGGCGCGGTGCACGTATCCGGGAACCCCTCGTAGCCAGTCTGCCGGACCTGACGGATGATCTGTTCGCCGCGATAAAAAACAAGCTTAATGAAGGCGACTATGCCATTTTCGGTCATAGCATGGGTGGGCTGGTAGCGCTATTGCTTGCCAGAAAGATAGCCGGTGAAGGATACCCGCCCCCCATGCATCTTTTTATTACGGGAACGACAGGACCGTTCGCCTACGCCAGGGAAGGAAGGGCCCGGCATAAACTGCCGAAGCAGGAATTCATCCAGGAGATAAAGGAACTGGACGGCAGCCCCGATGAGATCCTTCAAAATGAGGACCTGTTGAACTATTTCGAGCCTATCCTCCGGTCGGATTTCAAAGCAGCCGAGACCTATGAATATGAAAAGTCCAGGCCGCTGGATGTTCCCTTCACGGTGATCACGGGAACGGAGGAAGATATGACCGAGGAGGATATTCTTACCTGGCAAATGGAAACCACCCGGCGGGTCGATTTTCGAAAGATGAAAGGGAAGCATTTTTTCATATTCGATCACAGCGATACCATCATCGGGATCATTTCCCAAAAGATCTCGCAGCCTATAATACCCATCTCATGAGTGAAGATAAAGTGTATCTAAAGCCCAATGTCGTCATCGAGCCGCTGGTGGACAGGTGGTATGCGTGGACGCATCTGATCTCTCCGGCCACGGCAGCCATGAACATCGTCGAACGGCATATGAAGATCATGGACTCCTACCTGATGGCGCCACAGATTCATGCGGAAGCGGTGCAGAACCCCAGAATGCGGGGCGGCCCCTTTATGGACCTCGGAGGCGGAAAAACAGAAGACGTGGCTGCTTTGATGAAAAACACCGTGCGAAAAAGAGAACAGATGATCGCGTTTGCCAAAGCCGTGAAACAACTGGACAAGCTGCTGGTGGACGAAGCCAGGGGGGCGGGGCTGGAAACGCTCTATCCCCGGGTGCCGGATATCCTGAAAGGATATGTCGAGCTGTTCTATGACCGCAACAACAACGCGGATTTCCGGTTTTTCGAGGCCCTGCTGTATAAGAGCCGTTACTATGACAAGACCGCACAAAGCATCGCCTTGTGGCTCACGGACAATGACCACCGGCCTTTTTGTCTTAGTACACCAAAATTGGATGAGCCAGGTGTGCTTCATCTGGATCTCTCTTTTGATCATCCGGGCATCGATGAACTGGCAAAGATGAAACGAACCCCTCAATCTGCGGGTTATATCAAAGCCATGCTGGGAATCGTGCCGGAGCAGGAGGCGGTCTTTGATAGTTTCTTTACCACAGAGGCGCCGCCGGTCTACAACAGGTATGAGGGCGACAGGATCCGCATGCGCTATTTTGGCCACGCCTGTATCCTGATTGAAACAAAGGAGGTGAGTATCCTGGTCGACCCCCTGATCAGTTATTATGGATACCATTCCGATATTGCACATTTTTCAGATGCCGATCTTCCCGACGAGATCGATTATGTCCTGATCACGCACAATCACCAGGATCATATCTTATTCGAGACCCTGCTCCCGTTGCGGCATAAAGTGAAAAACATCATCGTCCCCCGCACCACCGGTGGAAAGCTGGAAGACCCCAATCTTAAATTGATGTTTAACCATATCGGCTTTTCCAAGGTGACGGAGATCGATGAAATGGAGACCATCCGTTTCAGGAATGCCGCCATCACGGGTATTCCTTTCACAGGCGAACACAGCGATCTGAATATCCAGGCTAAATCCTGCCATTTCGTGCAGATCGGCGCATTCAAGTTGCTTTTCGTCGCAGATTCCCGGATCATAGAAGCGGCCTTATACAGACATATCCATCAGCAGATAGGTGACCTCGATGTCCTTTTTCTGGGTATGGAGTGTGACGGCGCTCCGCTGACCTGGCTGTACGGCCCCCTGATGACAAAAAAGATCTCGAGGGAACAGGATGGCTCCAGGAGGCTGGCCGGGTCGGATTGTGAGAAGGGGATGTGGCTGATAGATATTTTTAAACCCAAAGAAGCCTATGTCTATGCGATGGGCCAGGAGCCCTGGCTCGAGTTTATCAGCAGTATAAAATATACGGACGAATCGAATCCCATCATCCAGTCCGACCGGCTGGTTGCCTCCTGCCGGCAAAGAGGTATCGTCGCTGAACGACTTTTTGGAGAAAAGGAACTCTTGTACGAACAATCAATGGATGTGTCATTATGATCGAGTCTATAGTCAGCAGGGCAAAGGAAAGCGGGATCTTTTTTACGCTCGAAAACGATAAGATCGGCCTGCGTATCCCCAGGGATAGACAGATAGATGCAGAGCTTTTGCAATTGCTCCGTGTAAATAAGGAGGCAATAAGAGAATTCCTTTTGCAACGGAATAACTCTGCAAAAGAGGAAGGGGGCCGGCCGATGATCCCGAAAGCGGACCGGAGTGACCGGGGCAGACTGGCTTTGTCGTTTTCACAGGAGCGGCTGTGGTTCACCGATCAGCTGCAGGGCACTCTCGAATATCATCTGCCCTGGATGTTCCGGGTGAGGGGGAACCTGGACAGCGAGGCGCTTGAGGTTTCTTTCAGGACGATGATCTCCCGTCATGAGGTCCTTAGGACGGTGATCCGGGAAGAGAATGGCATCGGCTATCAAATGGTCATGCCGGTGGGGGACTGGAAGATGCGTTATGCCCATGCGGGCGATATCGTCTCGGCGGGCAGCACTCCGGAGCAGTACCTAAAGGCTATTTTGACCGAACCTTTCGATCTGTCCGGTGACCCCATGATCCGGGTGGCGCTGATCCGGGTAGCACCGCAGGAACATCTCCTGTTTGGAGTGATCCATCATATTGCCGCGGACGGCTGGTCGCTGCCCATTATCATCAACGAATTGAAGGAGCTGTATTCGGCCGGGACCGAACAACGGAATGATGTGTTGTCTCCGCTGCCGGTGCAATATGCCGATTTCGCCCTGTGGCAACGGAACAAGTTGTCCGGAGAACGATTGGCATCCCTGATCGCCTATTGGACCGATAAACTCAAAGAAGCCGGGTCATCGGCACTGCCGCCCGATGCGAAGGGTCCGCTGGCAGAAAGCAGGGGAGGATGTCGGCAGATCGACAGGATGAACCCGGCGCTGATGGAAGAAATGACCGGCCTCGCGCGGCAGCAATCCGTAACGAATTTTATGATCCTGCTTTCGGCGTTCTATGCGCTGTTATACCGGTATATGGGGGTTGAAGATATCTGTATCGGCAGCCCGGTGGCAGGAAGACAACAGCAGGAATTGGAGGGGTTGATCGGCTTTTTTGTCA
The DNA here is from genome assembly GCF_036500295.1 of Puia sp. Lineage (NCBI taxonomy): Bacteria > Pseudomonadati > Bacteroidota > Chitinophagia > Chitinophagales > Chitinophagaceae > Puia > Puia sp. Next base: position 55,468 of record NZ_DASYCH010000130.1, read on the forward strand.
ATACCCTGGTGTTCCGTGTTCAGCTAAGCGGGAAAATGACTTTCCGGGAATTATTGGCAGAGGTGAAAAGGACGGTTATCGAAGGATATGAACACCAGGAGCTTCCCTTTGAAAAATTGGTGGATGCGCTGGGTATTGCCAGGAATGCGGACGAACATCCTGTCTTTCAGACCCTGTTCACATTCCGCGAAGAGGCGCCGGAGGACCGGCTTTTCCTCAAGGGGCTTGAGATGGAAAAGATGGACCCTGCGGAAACTACAGCGAAATTTCCCATCCACCTGGAGATCGGCAGAAACGCAGATGGCCTGCATGCGACGATCCTTTACAGAACCGATCTATACCGGGAGGACAGCATCCGGGGGATGTTGTCCCATTACGAGCAGCTTTTGCGCTCGGCTTTGTCGGATGCCGGCAAGGCGATCGGGGAATTGTCCCTGTTGTCTGTCGAGGAAGAAGCCCAATTGTTGTCCGGGTTTAATTCCGCGCCTGTGGCCTATCCCCAGGATAAAACGATGGCCGCGTTATTCGGGCAGCAAGCCGCATTGACACCGGAGGCGACGGCGGTGTTCTGCCGTGACGACCGGCTGACTTATCTTCAGCTGAATGAAAAGGCCAATCGGCTGGCGCATTACCTGCGTCGTTCGGGCGTCGGCAGCAGCGACCGTGTTTTGCTTGTTTTAAACAGGGGAATCCCGCTGCTGACGGCCATACTGGCGACCTGGAAAGCCGGGGCGGCATATGTACCGCTGGAGCCCGATCTTCCAGCCGGGCGTATCGCCTATATATTGGAAAATGCTGTTCCTGCGGTCGTGCTGACCGATAGTGCGTCCGGCAATAACCTGCGCCGGATTACGGGGACGGTTCCACTGATAGAGCTGGACAGTCAGGACCGGGAGATCTCCGCCTGCAGCGGAGATAATCCCGGCGAAGCGGGAAGCGCCGGCGGCCTGGCGTATGTTATCTACACTTCGGGCTCTACCGGCAGACCTAAGGGCGTAATGATCACTCATGCCAACCTTGTCGATTATGTATATGGATTGAAAGCCCGGCTGGGGATCGATCGCTTTCGTTCTTTCGCCCTTCTTTCCACGTTTGCGGCCGATCTCGGCAACACGGTAACCTTCAGCAGTATCCTTTCCGGCGGAGCATTGCATATTCTCACGGAAGAAGCCGTAAAGGATGCCGGCTTTGTTCATGATTACTTTCAGGAACACGCCATAGACTGTGTGAAGATAGTTCCTTCGTTGTGGAAGGCTTTATCCGCGGAGAGAAGACCCTTGTTGCCAACCGGGATGCTGATCTTTGGCGGTGAGGTGCTGAAGCCGGATATTTTGGAAAGGATCAAAACGGCCGGGAACTCCTGTATCCTTGTCAATCACTATGGGCCGACGGAGACGACCATCGGCAAACTGCTGTATATCGTGGACAGGGAAGCTGTCTATGGCGAAAGCATTCCTGTCGGTAAACCTTTTTCCAATACAAGGGTATGGGTCCTTTCGGGCGATAGGTCCCTTTGTCCCATCGGCGTCCCAGGAGAACTGCATATAGAAGGGGACGGGGTGGCTGAAGGCTATATCGGCGATGCAGAGCTGACCGGCAAAAAATTCATCACCAGTCCCTTTACCGGAAAGAAAATGTACCGGACAGGTGATCGCGTAAAATATACGCCTGATGGCGATATCCTGTTCCTTGGAAGGATCGACCACCAGGTGAAGATAAGAGGCTATCGGATAGAATGTACAGAGATAGAGGAGGTGCTGGCGGCAGAGGGAAGCACAAGACAATGCCTGGTAGCGGCCAGGGAAGACGGCAGAGGACATCTGCAACTGATCGCTTTTATCGTGCCCGGTCAGGGATGGGATAAGACTGCGGCCCGGGCCTGGCTGCAGACGCAGCTGCCGGAATATATGATCCCTTCTCAGTTCATCGAAGTAGAAGAGATGCCGTTGACGACCAACGGAAAGATCGACCGGCAGAAACTATTGACCCTTGACGTCGGGAATCCGGCGTCGGCATCTTACAAGCCACCCGTTACTCCGGCAGAGCGTCAGATAGCCGCTGTCTGGCAGGACTTTTTCGGGCGGCAGCAGATCGGCATGAACGATAACTTTTTTGAGCTCGGAGGTGATTCGATCGTCACCATTCAGATGGTGAGCCGGATAAGAAAATTAGGTTATCCGCTGACTCCCAAAGATATTTTTCTCTACCAGACCGTCGGGCGGCTGGCGCCCGTTATTTCCGCCCGGCGAACAGGGGTATCGACCGGTGAGCAGGGCGAATTATCAGGATCGTGTGGGCTGCTCCCAATCCAGGAATGGTTCTTTGCGCGGAAGCCTCCGGTCGTATCACATTATAACCAGCACCTGCTATTGGGCATCTCGAAGTCCCTTGCGCTGGAGTCGGTGGAAAAAGCCCTGGCGGCCTTGCTTCGGCAGCATGACAGTCTCCGCCTGGTGTTTACGCAGACGGCGCAGGGATGGACACAGCATTATGGCGAAGAGAAAGGAACGCTGGCCGTCGAAGACCTGCGAACGGCGGCCATGGACTACCCGCAATCAGTAGCCGCCGGGGACCTGACAATGGCCATCGCATCGGTAGCAGACCGTCATCAACAGAGCCTGGATATTGAAAAAGGGCAGCTGGTGCGCGCCGTGCTGCTGCTGACGCCGGAACAGGAGCGGGACAACCGGTTACTCCTGGTGATCCATCATCTGGCGGTGGACGGGGTATCCTGGCGTATTCTGTTGGAAGACCTGGAAGAGTTGTTGTCAGGTAGGAAGGCGAAGGCGGAAGACCGCTTGACTCAAAAGGGAAATTCTTACCGGCAATGGCATGATTCCCTGATCCGATATGCAGGCGGAAAAAGACTTCCTGGACAAATCCCTTATTGGTGTGCCGTTATGCGGAAGTACCGGCCCTTGCCGGTGGATAGGGACCGGGACGTTCCCTGCCGGATGGGCGACACAGCCCGCCAAACCACCCGCCTGTCCGGATCTCTGACCCGTGTCCTGTTGCAGGAAGTATCCCGGGTATACAATACCGAGATGAACGACCTTTTGTTAAGTGCATTGGTACAAACACTGACGAGATGGAGCGGAGAGGACGATATCGTGATCGGCCTGGAAGGCCACGGCAGGGAAAGCATCGTCGAAGGGATCGATATCAGTCGAACCGTCGGATGGTTTACCAGTCTCTATCCGGTGGCGCTGACTTCAAGGCCGACAGCGGATGAATTATTGAAAAGTGTAAAAGAACAGTTGCATGCCGTGCCGGATAAGGGGATTGGTTATGGCGTTTTGAAATATCTGCTGAAAGAGCCTGCGTTGCAGGATGCCGATCAATGGGATATCGTATTCAATTATCTCGGTCAGACGGACAATATTATTATCAATAGCGCCTTGCTGGCGCCGGCAAAGGAAGCAGCCGGCCAACCGATCGGCGACGAGATCACCCGGCAAAACAAACTGGAAATAGTGGCGATCGTCGAGCAGGGCGAACTGGTAGTCAACTGGAGCTATAGCCGTCAGCACTATCAGGAAGCGACCGTTGCGGGATTGGCCGGTCAATATATGGAAGACCTGGAAAAGCTGATCCGCTGGTGTTCGGCGGAGAAGGCGGAAGGCCGGACCCATCTTACCCCCTCCGATCATGGTCTTGGCGGGGACGTAAGCTATAAGGAACTGGATGCGTTCCTGGCGGAAGAGGTAATTGGCCTGAGAAGAGGGGACCGGATAGAAAGTCTCTATCGCCTGACCGGGTTACAGGAAGGGCTTTTGTTTCATGGTCTTTACGACGGTAAAAAAAGTGCCTATGTACAGCAAATGACCTGCCGGCTTACCGGCTTAAATGAGAGCGTCTTTATCGATAGCTGGAAGTATTTGCTCCGGCATCACAGTATCCTGCGAAGCGGCTTTTATCATGAGAGCTTCCGGGTCCCCGTTCAATGTGTCTTTCGGGATGTGCAATTACCCATACAAATTTTGGACTGCCGCGATTGGGATGCTGCACAAACGGCGCTGCGGATAAAGGAACAGGAAGAAGAGGATCGTAACAGGGGGTTCGACCTGACGACCCCTCCGCTGATGCGTGTCAGCCTGTTCCGCAGAAGTGAAGAAGAGGTTGAGGTCATCTGGACCTCGCATCACCTCCTTTTCGACGGCTGGTCGAGGGCTATCCTGATGAAAGAACTCCTGGATATCTATGACGGACTGTTGTCAAAAGAGGAGATGGAAGACAAACAGGAGGACCGGTTTGAAGATCATCTCCGCTACATGGCGGCTCAGGACCGGGACCGGGAAGAACCGTTCTGGAGTCAATACCTGCAGGGGCTTGAGCAGGGAACTTTTTTGCCCTTTGTAACCGGCGAGTCGGAAAGAACAAAAGATTTTGACGCATGCAGGGAAGAGGTTGTCACCTTGAACACACAGATGACGACGGCGATGTATGACTATTGCCGGCAACAACGGATTACCGTCAATACGCTTTTTCAGGGAGTATGGGCTTTTTTATTACATCAGTATACGGGCAACAGTCATATCGCTTATGGCGTAACGGTATCGGGGCGGCCGGAAGAGCTACCTGAGGTGGAGAGCAGGGTCGGTCTCTACATCAACACCCTGCCCTTACATTCACATTTCGACAAAGAGAAGAACGCCGGGGCCTGGCTGCAAGGCATCCAACAGGAGCAGCTGCAATCCAGGTCTTTTCAATATTCCTCCTTAGCCGATATCCAACGATGGGCAGGCATCACCGGCGATCTGTTCGACACGATTCTGGTTTTTGAGAATTATCCCCTGCCGGAGATAATGGCTAACCGGGCGGTATACGCCGACAAAATAAGGGTATTCGAACAAACCAATTATCCCCTTACCATCCAGGTAACGGAATCGGAAGAGACCCGGATCTCTTTCCGTTATAACGAACGCATCGCCGACGCGCGCTATATACGCAGGATCGGGGCTCAGTTTGAACAGGTGTTGAAAGAAATGATAGCCAATACCCGGATCAGGCTAATGGATATCGACCTGTTGACCCAGAACGAAAAAGAAGAGTTATTGGCGTTGGGTAATGCCGGCGCTGTTGCGAACGACTTCTCGTTGGTGGAGCAACTGGATCATCGGCTTGCGACAGGAGGCGGCGGACGGGCGGTCGAATACAAAGACCGGCTCCTTAGCTATGCTGACTTGGATCTCCTCTGCGGGAACCTTCTCGTCTGGTTCCAATCCGTCCGGGGCCTTCGAAAGGGGGATCGGGTGGTGGTATTGTTAGATCGTTCCGAATGGATACCGATCACTTTATTTTCCCTGCTGAAAGGGGGCTATGTATATGTCCCGGTCGATACGGGCAATCCCTGGGAGCGGATCCGCTTTATTCTGGAAGATATAAATCCTGCCCTGGTGATCGCCGGGAATGGGATGTTGCCGGATCTGGCGGCCATGAGTTGGCCTGTGGTAACGCCAACGGCCTTGTCCGCCCTTTTGCAGGATATCGGGAAGGCGCCGGTGGAGGTATCCCTCCTTCCTGCCGACCCGGCCTATATCATTTATACGTCCGGATCTACCGGTAAGCCCAAGGGAGTTATCGTGAGTCATGGCAACCTGGATCATTTCTTTGGACATGTTCATCGTTCGTTTCCATGTGAGGCACCTGTGGTGATGCCGTTTGTCGCTTCCCACGGTTTTGACATCTCTCTTTTCCAGCTGTTGAAGCCGATATTGGCGGGTGGGTCGATTCTGATCGTGGATAAAGATCAGCTACAGGATCTGGACCAGCTGACCGGTCTGCTCGTAAAGTCAACCGTTATCGATACGGTGCCAGGTCTTTACCGGCTGCTGATAAATCATCTTGAAGCCGAAGGGATGGAAGCCGCCTTTAGCCATATACGCCAGATCTATATCGGCGGCGATCTTATTCCCGACGGAATGTTATACCGGTTGACGCGAATTTTCAGGAGGGCGCAGATCATTGTCATGTATGGCCCGACAGAAGCGACCATCGTCTGCACGCAATTGCTGTATGAGCCTGAGCAGGTCCATCCGGACAGCCGGGGTGTACTTATCGGCCGGCCGATAACGGCTGCGTCGATCTATATAATGGATGGGCAGACCCATCTCTTACCCGAAGGAGTGGAAGGGGAGATCTGTATCGGGGGAAAGGGTATTGCCGCCGGGTATTTGAACCGGCCGGAGCTGATGGCGGAAAAGTTTATCACCGACCCTTTCGTGCCGGGCGGAAGGATCTACCGGACGGGAGATATGGGGCGATGGACGAAAGAGGGTTTGCTCGAATTCAGAGGACGGCGGGATGACCAGGTAAAGATCAGAGGGTTTCGCATCGAGCTGGGTGAAATAGAGAGTTGTCTGAAAAGTCATGAAAATATTGTAGATGCGATCGTCACGGTGGTGACGGGAGCGGAGGGGGAAAAAGCGCTGGCCGCTTATTATGTGCAAAGGCAGGGGGCGGAGTCGGCTGCTGCCGGCGCGGAACTTAGCCATGAACTGCGGACCCATGTGATGGCCAGACTGCCCTGGTATATGGTGCCGGCCTATTTTTTAGCCCTGGAGGAAATTCCGTTGACGGGGAATGGGAAGGTGGACCGCAAGGCATTGCCGGGGGTGGAGCGGCTGTCGCCGGCCGGGTCGTATGAGGCGCCGCGCACGGCGGGGGAACGCTGTCTGGCCGAGGTGTGGCAGGAGTTGCTGGGAGTGGAGCGGATAGGCCTTCACGCTAATTTTTTCGAGCTGGGCGGGGACTCGATCATCACGATCCAGGTGGTCAGCCGGATGCGGCGAAGGGGCTACGGCCTCTCGCCAAAGGACCTGTTCGTTCATCAAACGATCGCGCGGCTGTCGCCGGTACTCAGCACGCTTGGCGGGGTGCAGAGTGGCGGGGAGCAGGGCCAGCTCGAAGGGGTGTGCGGACTCTTGCCCGTTCAGCGGCGGTACCTGGCCACAGTAACCGGCGCCGGGGCGGATCTTAGTCAGCGGGTGTTGCTGAAAATAAAAAAAGAAGTGAGCGAGACGTTGCTGTCGCCGGTAATCGGAGAACTGGTACGGCGTCATGACGGTCTTCGTTTTGTTTATAGCCGGACGCCGCAGGGCTGGGAACAGCGCTATGGGACGGCAGAAGGCCGCCTGCAAGTGGAGGACCTGCGGGCGATGCCGGAAGGAGCGGAATGGCGGGCGGCGATCGGGCAGGTGGCCCGGCGTTGCGAACAGCGGCTGGACATCGGCGCCGGGCACCTCGTGCAGGCGGTGCTGCTGCTGACGCCCCAACACGAACAGGACAACCGCCTGTTGCTGGTGGTCCATCATTTAGCGGTGGACGGAGTATCGTGGCGGATCCTGCTGGAAGACCTGGAAACGGCACTGGCGGATAGCCGGCACCGCGAGAGCAGCCGACAGGCCGGCGGCGTGCTGTCGCCGAAGGGCAGCTCGGTGCGGCAATGGTATGAAGCCCTGGATACCTATAGTCACAGTCCGCGGCTGCTGGCGCAGGCCGGTCACTGGGCTGACGTGACGGAGCGGTATCAACCGCTGGGTCTGTCCGGCGATGGCCAGGGCAGCCGGCAGCAGTGCAGCCTGCGGCTCGATGCCGAGCTGACCCGCGCGTTGCTGCAAGAGGTGCCGGCGGTGTATCATACGGAGATAAATGATGTGCTGCTGACGGCGCTGACCCGCACGTTGTGCGAAGACAGCGGGCGCAAGGGCATCGTGATCGGCCTGGAAGGCCATGGCCGGGAGTCCTCGGTCGTGGCGGCTGCGGCGGCCATCGAGGGGACGGTGGGTTGGTTCACCAGTCTGTATCCCGTATGGCTGCCCTGGCAAGAAGGCGGTACGGGGGGACTGGTGGCCGTGAAGGAAGCCTTGCGGCAGGTGCCCGATAAAGGGATCGGATATGGAGTATTGCGCTATATGGTGGGTGAAGAGCGGACGCAGAGGCAACCGCGGCTGCAGGGTCAGCAAGACCCCTGGGAGGTGACCTTTAATTATCTCGGGCAGACCGGCCGGCTGGCGGGTTCGCAGGGACTGCTGGGGCTGGACACGGAGCAGACCGGATCGCCGGATACGGAAGCGGTGGACGGCGCTGAAGAGAACAACCGCCGGGGGATCGAAGTCAACAGCCTTATCATGGACGGGCAATTGGTGATGAACTGGCGCGGCATGGCGGAAGACCCCAAATTACTGAAACAACTGGCCGAACGATATAAAACAGCGCTGAGCCATCTCATCAATCGGTGTCTGGAGCAGAAGGCGCAGGACAGGGAGCATCACACGCCCTCGGACTATGGCCTGGGCGGGGAAGTGAGCTTTGAGGAACTGGAGGCCTTCCTGTCGGCGCCCGAAAGAGAGGGGAGACGAGCCGACCGGATAGAAGGCCTTTACCGCCTGAGCGCCTTACAAGAAGGATTGCTCTTCCACAGTCTGTATGCCGGTGAGCAGGGCGCTTATTGGCAACAACTGCGCTATGAGCTGCGGGGACTCGAGGAAGGACCGTTCCTGCAAAGCTGGGAGCGGATTATTGCCCGCCATACGATCCTGCGAAGCGGCTTCTATTACGATGTGTTCCCCATCCCCGTTCAGGTAGTCTACCGCGAACTGCGTTTACCCGTAGAAGTGACCAATCTCGAACGGCAGGACAAAGACTTGCTGCCGGCGCTGCTGGAAGGGTATGCGCAACAGGAGCTGTCGCGGGGCATGAATCTGGAGGAAGGGCCGCTGCTGCGACTAAAGCTGCTGCGGCTGGCGCCGGGGCACTACCGGGTGATCTGGACCTTCCATCACCTGGTGCTGGATGGATGGTCGCTGCCGGTGCTGCTGGAAGAGCTGCTGGCTTACTATACGACTCTGACGAAGGGTGAAACTCCGGTGATCAGCCCGGTGGACCGGTATGAGGACTATATCCGATTTACGGAAGGCCAGGACAAAGCAGCACAGGAGGCCTACTGGCGACGTTATTTGTCAGGGCTGGAAGGGGGCAGCCTGCTGCCGTTTATCCCTTCGACCGCTGACAGGAACAAGGAGGTGGTCGCCTTCCGGGCAACAGAATGGGTGCTGGACAAAGAGAAGAGCAGCCGGGTGTCGGCCTATGTACAGCGGCATCACCTGACGAACAACACGCTGATCCAGGGTATCTGGGCGTATCTGCTTTACCGCTATACCGATAAAAGCCGGGTGGTGTTCGGGGTGACGGTATCGGGGCGGCCGGAAGAGCTGGCGGAAGTGGAAGACCGGGTAGGATTGTATATTAATATGCTGCCGTTGAGTACGGAAGTCAGCGAAGAGCGGCGGATGGTGGAATGGCTCACGCAGCTGCAGCAGGAACAACTGGAGAGCCGGCGATATCAATATGTCTCGCTGAACAAGATACAGGGATGGGCGGGACTCGGTGGTGAACTGTTCGACAGCATGATATCCTTCCAGAACTTTCCGGTGAGCGAGGCGCTCCGCAAGGGGTCGGGCAGCGGGTTGCAGGTCGGGCAGATGGAACTGCAGGAGCAACTGACCAATTATCCACTGGGGTTGCGGGTGACGGGTGGCGAACGCCTAAAGTTGGAATTTATATACAAAGATCAGCTGCTGCCGGCAAGGGAAGTGGAGCGCATCCGCGGGCATTTCGAACGGGTGCTGGACCAGGTGATCGACGGCAGCGATAAGCGGATAGGGGAACTGCAACTGTTGACGGAAGCAGAGCAAAAGCAGCTGGACGGGTTCAATGCCACGGCCGCGGAGTACCCCCGTGACAAGACGGTGGTGCAGCTCTTCGAAGCGCAGGTGACCCGGACGCCGGCGGCGATAGCCGTGGTGTATGAGGGCCTGGAGATGAGCTATGCGGAGCTGGATGCGCGGAGCAATCAGCTGGGGCATTATCTGCGCGGCAGGGGCGTGAAGGAAGAAGTGCTGGTGGGTGTTTGCCTGGAACGGTCTATCGAATTGATCATCGGGATACTGGGAATACTAAAAGCCGGGGGCGCCTATGTGCCGATGGACCCAGCGTATCCGGTGGAGCGCATCGGGTATATGGTGGAGGATACGGGTATGCGGCTGGTGGTGAGCAGTCAATTGAATCGTGTCTTGTTTGAAGGCAATGCGGGGATCGAAGAGGTGGTAGTGCTGGATAGCACGGATGCGCCATGGCGGAGTGCAGCGGCGGGGAAGCTGAATAGTTGTCTGCGGCCGGATCAGGCGGCGTATGTGATCTATACGTCAGGCTCTACGGGCCGGCCGAAGGGAGCTATCATCGAACATCGGAATGTCGTCCGTTTGTTCAGGACGGACCTTCCGCTGTATGATTTTGGGGCGGAAGATGTGTGGACCCTGTTCCATTCGAGTGCATTCGATTTCTCGGTGTGGGAGATGTATGGGGCGCTGCTGTTCGGCGGCCGGCTAGTGATCGTACCGGTGGAGACGACGCGGGATGCGGACCGTTTTGCCGGTCTGTTGACGAGAGAAGGAGTGACGGTATTGAATCTGACCCCCTCGGCCTTTTACGCGTTCGAAGAGAAACTGACGGAGTTGACGGAAGGGCTGAAGGTGCGGTTCCTGATATTTGGCGGAGAAGCCTTGAGTCCGGTGAAGCTGCGGACCTGGAAACAGCGGTATGCGGGATGCCGGATCGTGAACATGTATGGGATCACGGAGACGACGGTACATGTGACGTATAAGGAGATCGGCTGGGAGGAGATAGAGAATGGGGCGAGCAATATCGGCCGGCCGATCCCAACGCTGAGCTGTTATGTGCTGGCCGCAAATGGGCAACCGGCGCCGGTGGGCGTGCCGGGAGAGTTATATGTGGGTGGGGCCGGCGTAGCGCGGGGCTATCTGAACCGGCCGGAGCTGACTGCACAGCGGTTCATCCCCGATCCCTTTGGCCAGGCAGGCGGCAAACTTTACCGGTCGGGGGATCTGGCCCGGTGGCTCCCGGATGGAAATCTTGTTTACCTGGGACGGATAGACCACCAGGTGAAGATCCGCGGTTACCGGATCGAACTGGGTGAAATAGAAACTGTTTTACAAAAGGCGCCGGGCGTTGCCCAGGCAGTCGTTGTAGTAAGGGATGAGTTGCAGGGACAGAAACAGCTGATAGGTTATTTCGTACCCGGGGAAGACAGGGATAAGACCGATATCCTTTCCTTTTTAGGCGCCCGGCTTCCGGACCATATGTTACCGTCGATGTTGATCGAACTGAATGAAATGCCCCTGACCCCCAATGGGAAAGTAGACAAAAAGAAACTGCCTGCCCCGGCAGAGGCATCTTTATCGCTGAAAAACCGTTATGCCGCTCCCGAAAGCGAGATCGAGCGGGAACTCTGCGCCATCTGGCAGGAGCTTCTCAGGATAGAGCGTATCGGCATCTATGACAATTTTTTCGAGCTGGGTGGCAATTCGCTACTGGCCATCCGGTTGATCTCCTACATTAAAAAGAAACTAACTCTCACCATAAGCATACATTCCATCTTCCAGTTTGCCTGTATCAGCGATCTGGGCAAGTACATCGAAGTGGAATCAAACGCGGGTAAGCAGGAAGCGCCGGCGGGCTCCTATGACATCCTGAATATTTAAGACTGAATAAATCAGAAACGAATGCTGAATAAAGTTATCGATCTGCTGGCTACGGCCGGAAGGAAGGGCATCGATATCGTCCTGAACGATTCGGGTCTGCAGATCAGGATACCTGCCGATAAAGGGATCGACGACGCGTTGCTGGAGCAGATAAAGCAGAATAAGAGCCTGATCATCGATTATCTGCGCAATGACAAATTGAAGCCGAACAGGTATGGCCTTGAGTCTATGCCGATCGTTCCCGTTGACAGAGACACGGTCGGAGCTATCCCGCTTTCTTTTGCGCAGGAACGGTTATGGTTTATCCACCGGCTGCAGGGGAGCGTGCAGTATCATATCCCGCTGGTGCTGCGGATCGGGGGACCGCTGGACCTTAAACTATTGGAACGGACGCTGCGGACAATCGTAGAGCGTCATGAGGTGTTACGGACAGTCATCCGGGAACAGGAGGGGACCGGTTACCAGGAAGTGATGGACGCCGATGGCTGGTCGCTCGGGTTCGAAGAATCAGCTACCGGTGAAGTGGACGCCCAGTTGCGGGAATTTCTGGACAAACCTTTCGATCTGTCCTTTGACTACCTGTTCCGGGCGTGTTTATACGAGATCGGGGCGGGGGATTATTTACTAGCAACCGTCTTCCACCATATCTCGAGCGATGGGTGGTCGGGTAATATCCTTGTAAAGGAGTTTGTGGAACTGTACAACAGTTATAGCCGGGGGGCAACGCCGGCGCTGCGGCCGTTGCCGGTGCAATACCGGGACTATGCG
>NZ_DASYCH010000131.1:0-7149 GCF_036500295.1 Puia sp.
TTAAAACTATTTATGATATGAGTAAATTAAAAAGCCTTCTCTTCGAAGGCTTTTCAAAAAATGAGTGGCTTTATGCCGGGAAATATAGGTTTCAGACCCCTTCCAACCCGATTTTACCCGATCTATCCCCGTATTTCGGCCAAAAACCGGGCATTAATTAAGATTTTCTATAATACCTGCTATTCCCTGACCACCGCCCACACAGGCCGTAACAATGCCATATTTCTTCTTCAGTCTTTTCATATCATTGATCAGTTGGACGGTGAGCTTGCAACCCGTGCAGCCAAGGGGATGTCCAAGCGCGATCGCGCCCCCATTGATGTTCACAATGGCCGGATCCATACCCAGTTCCCTTATTACAGCCACCGACTGGGAAGCAAAAGCCTCGTTCAACTCAACCAGTTCAATATTACCAAGGTTCATCCCTGCCTGCCGCAGGGCCTTCGGCACAGCTTCCACCGGACCCATGCCCATGATCCGGGGATGCACCCCCGCGCTCGCGCACGCCACCAATCGCGCAAGCGGCTTTAACCCCAGTTCCTTCATCATCTTCTCGCCCATGACTATGACAAATGCCGAACCATCGCTGGTCTGCGAGGAATTTCCGGCTGTTATGCAGCCGCCGGCGGCAAAGACGGGTTTTAGTTTCGCAAGTGCTTCCAGCGAGGTGTCCGCGCGTGGCCCTTCATCGGTGTCGACGGTAAAGCTGCGCTTTTGTCGCTTGCCCTTCTCATCGACATACACCTCGTCCACCGTCAGCGGCAGAATGCCGGATTTGAAATAACCCTTTTCGATGGCTTCTATCGCTTTACGATGCGAATGATAGGAAAACTCGTCCTGAGCTTCGCGGGATACGTTGAACTCCTTGGCTACGGCCTCCGCCGTCAACCCCATATTCAGATAATAATCCGGTTCCTCGGAGGCGATGGAATAGGCAGGCACCGTCTTCCAGCCGGCTTGCGGCACCATGGTCATGCTTTCCGTCCCACCGGCGATGATACAATCGGCCATCCCCGAGCGGATCTTGGCCGTTGCCATGGCGATGGTTTCAAGCCCACTGGCGCAATACCGGTTCACCGTAACACCCGGAGCATGGATCCCCACGGCGCGGGCGGCAATGATCCTGCCCACCTGCAGCCCCTGCTCCGCCTCGGGTACGGCATTACCGACGATGACGTCATCCACCCGTTTGGCGTCCAGTTCGGGTACGGAAGCCAACAGCGCTTTGATCACGGTGATGGCCAGATCGTCCGGCCGATAGAAACGGAGTTTCCCTCTTTTTGATTTGCCTACCGCGGTGCGGTATCCGGCAACTATATAGGCGTCTTGCATGGTAAAAAGTTGTTTATGCAACTGTCATCTCAAAGATAAGATTTTGGCGGCAATCGGCCAATCCATGGACCTTATTGCGGCGCGAAAAAGGAATCTGGAATATCTTCGCGGCTATGTACAAGTTGCTGCGCACCATATTGTTCTTTTTTCCCGCCGAAGGGGTCCACCATTTTTCCATGAAAGCCTTGAAAATATTGTGTAGCTGGGGGGTGACGCGCCGGCTGGTGAGTTGGGGCTGCCGCCCAGAAGGGCAGGGGATGCCGGCCGCCGCAGGGGCGGACTCCGCCGATGTCCTTGGCCATCAGGTACTGGGCCTCACCTTCCCCAACCCCGTCGGTCTCGGCGCGGGCTTTGACAAGAACGCACTCTATCTCCGCGAACTGGAAGCCCTCGGTTTCGGGTTTGTGGAGATCGGAACAGTGACGCCAAAACCACAGGCCGGCAATGAACAGCCTCGTCTGTTCCGGCTGCCGCAGGACCAGGCGCTGATCAACCGGATGGGCTTTAACAATGACGGGGTCGAGGTCATCGCAGCACGGCTCCGCGCCTGGCAGTCGGGCCGCCGCGGTCATAACGGCCCGGGCCCCGATGGTCGCGCCACGCGTGACGACACCATGCGGCTGATCGTCGGCGGTAACATCGGCAAGAATAAGGTGACCCCGAATGAGGAGGCCTGGAAAGACTACGAGATCAGCTTTCGCGCGCTATACAACTATGTCGATTATTTTATCGTAAACGTCAGCTCGCCCAACACCCCCGGGCTCCGCGAACTGCAGGAAAAGGACGCCCTCCGCCGCATCCTCACCAATCTCCAGCGCATCGGCGCCCAGCTATCCGCGGCAGGCGCCCCGCGGCGCCCCCTCCTCCTCAAGATCGCCCCCGATCTCACGCAGGATCAGCTCGACGACGTCATCGCCCTCGCCCTCGAGATCAACCTCGACGGACTGGTCGCCACCAACACCACCATCAGCCGCGAGAACCTGCTGACGACCGCGGCCAATCTCGAAGCCATCGGCGCCGGCGGCCTCAGCGGCGCACCCCTTCGCGAACGCGCAACAGCAGTCGTACGCTATTGCAGCGATGGCACCGCCGGCCGCATCCCCGTCATCGCCTCAGGCGGCATCTTCACCGCCGCCGACGCCCGGGAAAAACTCGCCGCCGGCGCCTCCCTGGTGCAGGTCTGGACAGGGTTTATCTATGAAGGGCCGTTTATTGTGAATCGCATCTGCCGGGGGTTGCAGGGGTATCCCGCCAAATGATTATTTTCGTGCCCTCTTAACTGACCAAGAATGCATTCTCTTTTTACGCTGGATTCGCTCGTGAGCCTCCTTACCCTGACGCTTCTCGAGATCGTCCTGGGGATCGACAACGTTATCTTCGTATCTCTGCTGATCGGCCGGCTGCCGGCCAACCGGCAGATCGACGCCCGCCGCATCTGGATGATCGCCGGCATTCTCGTCCGGAGCGCACTCCTGCTGGCCCTCGGCTGGCTGGTAACCAGCGGGAATAAAGTATTGTTCTCCATCGGAAACTGGGGTTTTTCCATCCGCAATCTCATCATGATCGCAGGCGGCCTTTTCCTGCTGTTCAAGACCGTCCAGGAGATCCACGAGAAACTCGAGGGAGACCACGAACAAGAGGCCGTCACCACGAAGGGTACCGGCAAGAGCTTTGCGGCCATCGTCACCCAGCTGATCCTCGTGGATACCGTCTTTTCCTTCGACAGCATCATCACGGCCGTGGGATTGGCCCGCCAGGTGGTCGTGATGATCATTGCGGTCGTCCTGGCCATGATCATCATGTTCTTCTTCAGCCAGACCATCGCCAACTTTATCAACCGCCGCCCCACACTCAAGATACTCGCACTTTCCTTTCTGATCATGGTGGGGTTCAGCCTCCTCTTCGAAGGCCTGGAACCCATCCATCACTCCCATATCGACAAGGGATATATTTACTTCTCGATGGTCTTTGCCTTCGGGGTCGAACTCCTGAACACCCGTGCCCGCAAGCCGAAAAAGCCCGGGAAATAAAAAGCCCGGGAAATAAAAAGTCGGGGAAATAAAATATATTCGGGTACTAAAAAGCCGCCCCCGCGCGGCGCCTAAATATTCTGCCTATGGCCTCTACCGATGCCCGTATCGACGCCTATATCGCAAAGTCGGCCGACTTTGCCAAACCCATCCTTACCCACCTGCGGCAACTGATCCACAAGGCCTGCCCCCAGGTGACCGAAACGATAAAATGGGGAATGCCCTTCTTCGAATACAACGGTTCTCCCCTTTGTAATATGGCCGCCTTCAAGCAGCATTGCAGTTTTGGATTCTGGAATGCCGGCAAGATGAAAGACGCCAACACCACACTACAGGTCAAAGACCGGGGCGCCATGGGAAATTTCGATCGCATCACTTCCGTAAAAGACCTGCCCGCTAACCGGGAAATGACGGCGTATATCAAAGAGGCCACAGACCTTATCGAAAAAGGAGTGAAGAAGGCGGCGCCCAAAAAGGCCCCGAAGCCGGAACTGCCCACCCCACCGGAATTGACTGCCGCACTAAAAAAGAACAAGAAGGCACAGGCGACATTTGAAAGCTTCTCCCCCTCCCACCGCCGGGAATATATCGAATGGATCACGGAGGCAAAAACGGACGCCACCCGGGAAAAGCGCTTAGCCACGACCGTGGAATGGCTGACCGAAGGAAAGTCGCGGATGTGGAAATACCAGAAGTAAGTGCTTTCCCGAATTAATAATTAATTTTTCCCCTTGCGTAAGGCCAGATCAGACCAACCCCCTATTTTTACAAAGTATTAAATTTAGTAAGTCCAAGCGGACAACAGGCTGGTCATGCAGTCTGTTGCCGCCTGGCACAAGACCGCAGACCCCGCCAAAGGCATCAGTCGATACACAGTAACGTAGCCGCCACGACACCGGCTGTCTCCGTTCGCAGCCGGTTCCTCCCCAACGTCACCGGTATAAAATTTTCCGCCAGCGCCAACGCCACCTCTTTTGGAGTGAAATCACCTTCGGGCCCGATAAGGATCAGGGTCGAACCGGCACGTTGCAGCTGTACCCGCCCGGCAAGACTCTCGGTGGGCCGGGGAGCCTCCAGGCAATGGGCGATAAGCCGCTGTTCCGCCTGCCCGGAAGCGATGAAGGCGGAAAAGGACACGGGCTCGGTTAACACCGGCAACCAGGTCTGCTGGGATTGCAGCAAGGCACTGACAAGGATATTCTGCCAGCGTTCCTGACGGGTATGCTGGCGCTCGGTACGCTCGGATAAAAGCGGGATGATCGTTGTGACGCCGACCTCGGTCGCTTTTTCAAGGAACCACTCAAAACGCGAAGCGTTTTTCAACGGGGAAATGGCGATCGAAACGCTTCTCGCCGGCATTGCCTCGTTCATGACAGAATCGATCCGAACCCTGCATTTCTTCTTATGATCGTCAACGACGACCGCCGTCAGCAGAACGCCCTTCCCATCGGTAAGTCGCAGCTGTTCCCCCGGCTTCATCCGCAGGACCTGTACGATATGCCGGGAATTGTCCTCGTCAAGCGTGAGCTCTTCACCGGCCCCACCGGACCGGGAATGATAAAAATAAGGGAGCATAATGGCCGTAAAAGTAAAAATAAAAGCCCCATTGGAAGGGCTGTTTATTTTGCTATTGAATTAGCGAACCTCAGACTTTTTAAGATCGGGCGCAGCGCCCTATAAAACGGTCTCTTACCATCATCCGCCTAGAACGGCGTATCATCATCATCCTGCGGCACATCCTTCATCCGGCTTCCCGCCTGGATGTAAAGCTTTGCACCATTGCCGTCATCAGCGCCCTGTACCGGTTTCCAACTGCCGCCCGAAGGCATGCCGATGCCGCCGAAATCGTCCTCGCCATATTCAGTGAATTTCTGGATATGAAGCAAGGCCCTGAGCTTTACCGTATCGAGCGACCCGTTACGGTGCTTGGCGATCTTTACATGTGTCTCCCCCTTATTGCTCTCCCCCATCTCGTTGGCCGTGATACCATAGTATTCGGGCCGGTACAGGAACATGACCATGTCCGCATCCTGCTCGATGGCGCCGGACTCCCGAAGATCGCTCAGCTGCGGGATCTTCTCCCCTTCCTTTCGCGATTCCACCGCACGGGACAGCTGGGAAAGCGCGATAATGGGAACCTGGAGCTCCTTGGCAAGCCCCTTCAACGCCCGGGAGATCTGGCTGATCTCCTGCTCGCGGTTGCCATTCTTATTATCGCTGGACCCGCTCATCAGCTGGAGATAGTCGATGATGATAAATCCAATATTGTGTTTGTTCTTGAGCCGCCGGCATTTCGCCCGAAGCTCGAAGATATTCAGCGCGGGAGTATCGTCGATAAAGATCGGGGCCTTTGCCAGCCGGTCGATCCCTTTTTTGTACAACTGTTTCATCTCATGCTCTTCCAGCCGGCCCCGGGCGATCTTTTCCATAAAGATCTCCGCCTCGGCGCTAAGGATACGCTGTACAAGCTGCGCGGAGCCCATTTCCAGGCTGAAGAAGGCCACCGGGGTGGGCTTGCTGCTGTGCAGCGCGGCATTCCGGGCAAGATTGAGGGCGAAAGCTGTCTTACCCACGGCCGGCCGTGCAGCAAGTATAATAAGGTCGGTATTCTGCCAGCCATAGGTGATCTTGTCCAGGGATGGGAACCCGCTGGGTACCCCGGTGATCTCATCCTGCTTGTGCCGCAGATCCTCGATCCGCTGGATCGTCTTCACCAGGATGGTGTCGATACTGTCGAAGTTCTTCCGGAGGTGATTATTGGTGATCTCGAACAGCTTGCTCTCCGCGTCGTCCAGCAGATCGAATACATCTGTGCTGTCCTCATAGGCATCCCCAATGATCTCCCCACTGATGCGGATCAACTCCCGCTGGATGAATTTCTGCAGAACGATCCGGGCATGCGTCTCGATGTTGGCAGAGGAAACGACCGCATTGGTCAGCTTGGTCACGAAATAAGGCCCACCCACCATCTCCAGCTCCTGCCGCATCTTCAACTCTTCGACCACCGTGAGGATATCGATGGGCTGACTCTTCTGAGCCAGACCCTGCATCGCCCGGTAAATACGCTGATGCCCTTCCAGATAAAAGCACTCCGGTTTAAGAATTTCCACGACCGTATCGAAAGCGCTCTTTTCCAACATGATAGCGCCTAAAACAGCCTCCTCCAGTTCCTTGGCTTGAGGAGGAAGCTTGCCATAAACCATGGTGCTAAGGTCCACAGCCGGCTTGCGCCTCATTTTGCTGCGATCCTTATTGAGATTAAGGTTAGTAAGATCCATACGAAACCGTCCAGAATAATTTTTAAGAAATAGGGTGTCCAGCCGCTATTGCCCTTCCGCCGGTTAAGGAATTGTTATGACAAGATGAACAGAATGTTACCCGGCGAGTCAGGAGGGCGAATATAGAACTCCTGAATTCCTTGAAAGCAGTTTTTCTTTTTGTTTCTTTATCCTACAGAAATCCACATCAATATCCACATGCTTTCAGGGTTTATACACAGGAGTCCCCAACCTATCCACAATTTAAAAAAGTTTTCAGTCCTTTCGGTATTAAAATTCACACCGGCTGTGCACAAAGATTTACCCGTAAATATTTTGCCGGGAGGGCGAAACCACAGAATGCGGTTTGAGGGCAATTTGGATGGCCGGCAGACGGGTTGTCTACCGGCCAGATCCAGATGTAGTGCGGGTTGCGGCAAAGATGCCTATGGTCTGGTATCTCTCTTCGGTTCTTCTTTCTTCGGCTGCGGCTGCGGGACACGCTGTCCAGGCGCGAATCTCGGCGTATT
>NZ_DASYCH010000132.1:0-34399 GCF_036500295.1 Puia sp.
CGGAGCCAGGGCCGGGGCGTTGTTGAGCAGGAGATCGGCGGTCAGGCCGCTTGCGGTCGTCTGTCCATACACTTCGGGATTGTTGCGGCTGCCTTTCTTATGCACCCGCAGCGGGCTCCAGAGCAGATCGGCTGCTTCGATCTCTTTTTCATAAACTGTTTCGGGGATATATCCTTCGAAGTGCCGGGATCGGAACCGGTCGGATGCCAGTTGTTGCAATTGTGCTATGATGCCGGCGCCATAGGGGCTGCGGCTGTCGCCAAGGATGACGAGTTCCACCGGGGGCATCGTGGTAGGCCATGACCGGAAGATGGCGATCACGCCTTCATAATCCCGGCGGTTTCCGTCCACCGAGCCGGGGATCACGATGGTGAATGGTTTTGCGTCGGTGGGCCCGGGCATTGGGGGGGCCTGTTCCGGTGGCCGCGATGCCTGTACGGGCGGCCGCGATGCCTGTTCCGGTGGCCGCGATGCATAGAACCGGGAGGGGATAAACATGGCGGTGGCGTCGGGCATCCGCTGCCGGAAATGTGTGGCCATGGCGGGCAGGAAGAAGCTATAGTGTTTTATGCGCCGGTGGAGCAGGGGCTTGGCAACCGACTCGGTCGCGTCGCGCAGGCTGGCGAAGGGGAGGGCGAAATATTCGTTGACCTCATGCACGGTGAGGCTCACCTGCAGCCCATGGCAACTACAAAGCCGGAGGGCAAATAAGAAGATATTGTTATCCAGGGTGCTCAGATGGAGATGGCTGCACCGGTTCCGGCGCAGGAAGCGGAAGAGCGACCTGATAACACTCCGGTTGGATTGGCCGGCGGCCTGTACGACAAACTCGGTTTTGGGCCAGCGGGCGGCGAGGGGGGCGCTTCCCGAGATATTCCGGTAGGAGATGTCCTTGAGAAAGACGCGCACCTGGGGGAAGCGCGTCTCGCACAGATCGAGCAGGGCGGGCAGGTTCTCGTGATGGGTTGTCTCGTAGACCACTATCATCCGCCGGCGGGGACGGGTATCCACCCATAGGGTGATGCCGCCGAGCAGGATGGGCCAGTAGGGAATGCGCATCACCCACCAGTCGGCCAGGACAAAAACGATCGCCAGCACCATCAGCAGCCGGTCGTAGCGGCGGGTGAACAGGCCGAGTACGAAAGTCGCTTCGAACACCACGCCACCGAGATAGAGTCCCTGTGCGACAAGCGGATGATCGATCAGCCAGGCATAGACGCGGCTGATCAAGCTGGTGGGATCGCCGCTGAGCCAGTCGCTATGATGGACCAGCAGGATGCGGCTCATCTCCTCGCCGTTGAAGACGGCGCCCCGGGCGATCTTCCACACCGCGGCGGAGACGAAGACATACAGAAAATAGTAGCGGCATCCCTGCAGGATGGAGTAAAAGCGATCTTCCCGGTTGGTGATAAACGCGAGAGGGATCAGCACATAGAGGATAAAGGGTTCATGATGTACCTGCCAGAAGATATCGGCCAGCAACCAATAAAGCGCGAGGAAGAGAAGGAACAGGATGCCGAGCCCGCGGGAGAATTGCCCTTTTCGCGTCGAATAGAACAGCAGGGGGACGGGCAGAAGGAAGGCCAGGACATCGGCCACGGCAAAACTCCCGGGATGCGCGATCATCCATCCTGGAAGACCTGTGGCGATAACCGCCAGTTCCGTCAGGTCGCGGTTAAAATTGAAGAGGACCGGCTGCACCTGTGAAAGCAGGCGATGATCGAAAAACATCGCGAGAAAGACGGCAACATAGAAGAGGAAATAGACCGTCGGCACCACCCTCCGGTCGCGGGCATAGTGCCCACCCGGGGAGCTACCCATTGATCCAGTTTTCGGATTTGATCAATTGCATCCGGCCGGCGGTCCAGCGGTACACCGCTTTTTCCACACGGACCACCGCAACGGGCCGGCCCAGCAGGCGGCTGAGATAGTTCTTATACCAGGGCAGAAAGGCGCCGGTGTTGTCCAGGTTGGGTTTCAAGGTGTTAAAAAGGGTAGAAAGGCCCACGGTCCGCAGGCCTGCCTGGAGGCGTTCCTTGTCAAAAGCAAAATCATTGGTACTGGCCCGTTTTTCGGCCGCTTCCAGGGGCGTCTGGATCATGTCCCAGCGGTAGATGGAGAAGCCGGCGGGTTGCAGCCACTGGCCATCGACGCTGACCCTGAACACGGTAACGCTGTCCTGCCGCGGGAAAGACTCCGAGAACATCCCGTAATGAACGACAGGAAAAGCCGTGACGGAATGGGCCCAATCGAGGCCGATCTGGAGGATAAAAAAGCCGATGATCCACGTCTTCATACCCCTAATTTATGGACCTATTTGTATAACTTCGCAGCGAATGAAAAATATACGGAATTTTTGCATTATTGCCCATATTGACCACGGAAAGAGCACCCTGGCAGACCGCTTGCTGGAAATGACCAATACCATCTCGGCCAGGGACATGCAGGCCCAGGTTCTGGATGACATGGATCTGGAACGGGAGAAAGGGATTACCATCAAGAGCCACGCGATACAGATCAACTACGCTTCGAAGGGAGAACAATACATTCTGAACCTGATCGATACACCCGGCCATGTCGACTTCAGCTATGAGGTCAGCCGGGCCCTGGCCGCCTGCGAAGGCGCCCTGCTGCTGGTGGATGCCACCCAGGGTATCCAGGCACAGACCATTTCCAACCTCTACCTGGCCATCGAGAATGACCTGGAGATCATCCCCGTTATCAATAAAGTTGATATGGACGGGGCGATGGTCGATGAGGTCAAGGACCAGATTATCGAGCTGATCGGCTGTAAGCCGGAGGACATCCTGCTGGCCAGCGCCAAGACGGGTCTGGGCGTACCGGAGATCATCGATGCCATCGTGGAACGTATCCCGGCGCCGAAGGGCGACCCCGAGGCGCCGCTGCAGGCCCTGATCTTCGACAGCGTATTCAACTCCTTCCGGGGGATCATCGTCTATTACCGGATCCTGAACGGGACGCTGAGGAAGGGCGATAAGGTGAAATTCGTCTCCACCGATCAATCCTATGAGGCGGATGAAGTGGGTGTGCTCAAACTAACGCTGACCCCCAAGGCGGAAGTAAAAGCGGGGGACGTGGGCTATATCATCACCGGGATCAAGAATGCAAAAGAGGTGAAGGTCGGGGATACGCTGACCTCTACAGCCAACCCCACCCAGGAGATGATCAAGGGATTCCAGGAGGTGAAGCCCATGGTCTTCGCGGGTATCTTCCCGGTGGATACCGATGACTTTGAAGAATTGCGCGACTGCATGGACAAGCTGCAGCTGAATGACGCGTCGCTTACATATGAACTGGAGACTTCGCAGGCCCTTGGCTTCGGCTTTCGTTGCGGATTCCTCGGCATGCTCCATATGGAGATCATCCAGGAACGGCTGGAACGGGAGTTTAACCAGACGGTTATTACGACGGTGCCGAACGTAAGTTTTGTCGCCCATACGAACAGGGAGGAAGTGATCATCGTCAACAATCCTTCGGAGATGCCCGATCCGACCCGGATCGATCGCATCGAAGAACCCTATATCCGTGCGCAGATCATTACGAAGCCGGACTATATCGGCAATATCATGACGCTTTGCCTGGGGAAAAGAGGCATCCTGCTGAACCAGTCCTACCTGACGACCACCCGGGTGGAGCTGATCTTCGAGATGCCGCTGACGGAGATCGTCTTCGACTTTTACGACAAGCTGAAGAGTCAAACCCGGGGCTATGCCTCTTTCGATTACCATCCGATCGACCGGCGCGACAGCGATATCGCTAAGATGGATATTCTCCTCAACGGCGACAAAGTGGATGCCCTCAGCGCCCTGATCCACCGGAGCCGGGCAACAGACTTCGGGCGCAAGCTTTGCGAGAAGCTGAAAGAGCTGCTGCCGCGTCAACAGTTTCAGATCGCGATCCAGGCCGCCATCGGCGCGAAGGTCATCGCCCGTGAAACGATCAGCGCCCTGCGGAAGGATGTAACGGCCAAGTGTTATGGCGGGGATATCAGCCGTAAGCGTAAGCTGCTGGAAAAGCAGAAGGAAGGGAAGAAGCGGATGCGGCAGATCGGTAATGTGGAAGTTCCGCAGGAAGCCTTTCTTGCCGTGTTGAAGCTGGACGATTGACAATTATCTCATCTCATATGCGAACTCCCCTCCAGAAGGAAGAAAAGATACTCCTGGTCACTCATAAAAGCTGGACGACCCTGGTCATGCCCGTGTTCGTCGCGCTGCTCGGGATCGCGGTGGCGCTCCTTATCGTCATCAAGGCGGATTCGGCGTGGGGCTGGCTGGCGGCGGTGCTGGGTCTCGGGTATTATTTCTTCCGATATCTCAGCTGGAAGGTGAGTATCTGGGTGGTCACGAATTTCCGGGTCATCGACGAGACGGGGCTGCTGAGCCACTATGCCAAGGAGAGTCCGCTGGATAAGATCAACAATGTCTCTTACGATCAGACGCCGATGGGCCGCCTCTTCAACTTTGGACATGTAGAGATCCAGACGGCCGCCGAAGTCGGCGCTACGGACTATTTCGATGTCCAGCATCCCAAGCGGCTGAAAGATACGATCACGACCGCCCAGGCCGATCATCAGACCTGGCAATATGGTAATCAGGCTGCGCAGATGGCTGCGGCGCTGGACGCGCGGACGGGTCCAACAGCAAAGGCAAACGCTCCCCAGGTGGCTGCGGAACTGGAGAAATTATTTGAATTGAAGATGAAAGGCGCGATAACCGAAGAGGAATTTCTCCGGGCCAAGAACCGCTTGTTGAATCCCTGATCCGGGGAATGGGGGCTAGTTATCCGGCTTCTTCTTTGTTGAATCGGTCTTTTCCGAGCGTTTGTTCTTTTGCGACTGCTCCTGCAGCTGCAATTCATTCGCCTTCCCCTGTTCGTCGAGGATCTTGGCTTCCTGCGGGAACTGCCCATCCTTCAGCTTGAAGTTGAAGAGCTGTCTTTGCACATGCATCCATTTGCCGTCCTTCCACTGAAAGGCTTCGAAGTCGCCGTCGGGGACATAGGTATCCTTTTTCTTCGGCTGGTCGCCTTCGGGGACGAGGTGATCGTATACCACCATATCCATGTCGGGGTCGTAGTTGAACCGGGTGCCTGCTTCTTTTTTGTATTCGATGTTAAACCGGTATTGAGTCGGTCTGCGCACCGAGTCTTCGAGAAAAGAGAAGAACGGTCCGCCGAACCGGGGTTCGCCGTCGGGAGCGAAGGTGAGCACTTCCATCCATTTCTTGTTGCTCAACTGGCTGAAGTCGTCAAAACCCAGCAGTGTATAATAGTTGTGGCCCTGCCATTTCTTCTCGACGATGCGATAGTAGATGGCGCCGATCCAGTTTTTGCGGTTTCTCACCGAGTCCATCGGCCGCTCAGTAAACATCGACGCATCGAACAGCGGGTAAAGTTTTAGCGAACCATCGGCGGTCCTCATCTGGATGGCGCCTTCCTGCAGATACATGTATTCGTCTTTCTTATACTGCCAGGTAAAGATGCGGAAGGTGCTATCGGGGGCATAGAGCCGGGAGATGGTTGCCAGCGAATCGAAGGGATAGTAAAAGGAATTCGGCAGTTTCAGGCTGCGGACCAGGGATCGTATAAACTGGCTGTCGGCGCGAAGCCGTTCCGAGGGGTGTTCTGCGTTGACGATATCAAAGGCATATTTTTTCAGGCTGTCTTCCCGATGCACAAACTCTTTTTCCGCCGCGCCGGACAGGGGCTGTGCCGCGGCAGGCAGGGCCACGCCGACCAAACAGCACATCACCAGGGGGCCGACAATGCAGCACATCACCAGGGACGCAAGAGTGTTATAGGTGAGCCGGGTTATTCGCATATGAGGGCAAAATTACTGATGAAAAGACGCTTCCGCTCTGGCCAAACGGTAAATCCGCGTGAAAATTTCATGCCTAGTGCAAATGTTTTGCAAAATCGGCCAGTGAGTTGAATGCCAGATCGATGGAAGGGTGGGGAAGGGGCTGGTCGGGGTTGGTGGTGGACAGAAAAACGGTATACATCCCGGCATTGCGGCCAAATTCCATATCGCTGAGATTGTTGCCGACCATCACGCTGCGGGTCAGGTCGATCCCCGGGAGATCCTGTTGGGCTGCGAGGGCCATCCCGGGCTGCGGTTTCCGCAGGGGGTGGGCGTTGTCCAGCGAGTCGGCGTAGTAAATGCGCGAGATGCGGCCACCGGCCAACTCTATCGCCGCCGTCATCTTTTCGTGGATATCCCGGAGATCGGCCGCGGTCATCATCCCTTTGCCTACGCCGCGCTGGTTGGTCACCACGACGATATGGCCAAAGACGGCGGCGCAATGCCGCAGGGCTTCCGTCACGCCCTCATAAAAGACGAATTCGCCGTAATGGAAGATATAGCTGTCTTCTTTCTCTACGTTGATGACCCCGTCGCGATCGAGAAAAAGGGTCCAGGAAGCGTCGATATGTTCGAATGGGATCATGCTTTATCAGGGGTTCATTTGCTGAGGTGTAAGATGGTTTCCACCAGGCGGCTCCAGGAATATTTCTCCTTCTCGGAGCGGAGGGCGGGGAGGAAATAGCTTTCTCCCAGCGCGAAAAAACGGAGGATGGCGTCGGCCATCGCCGCCGGCTCGGGTTCGGCTACCAGTCCCACTTTGTCATGCGGCACCAGGGCCGGCAGACCGCCCACGTTGGAGACGATCATCGGCTTCTCGAAATGATAGGCCAGGGGCGTGACGCCGCTTTGCGTGGCGTTGCGATAGGGTTGGATCACGGCATCGGCGGCACAGAGATAGTCGCGCACTTCACCGTCGGGGATGAAATCGGTGCGCAGGATCAGCCTGTCGGCGATGCCCAGGCGGGCGATCAGTTCGTGATAGGGCGCGGCATCTTCATAGAATTCGCCGGCGACGAGCAGCCGGATGCCCAGATCGCCGATGCGTTTGTCGGACATCGCTTCCAGCACGATATCCAGTCCTTTGTACCGGCGGATGAAGCCGAAGAAGAGCAGGACCCGGTCGTTATCGGCGATGGCGACCCCTTTGTCCCGTAGTAACTGCCGGGCTGCTTCGCGGGTTATGGGGGCGCCGAAATTATCATATAGCGGATGGGCGACCTGCTGCGCGGGTCTCACGGGCTGGAACAGCCGGAGATCGCGCATTACCTTTTCGCTCATCGTGATGAAGGCGTTGCAGGCTTTGAGGAAATAGCGCGTGAAGGGTTTGTCACCCGGTCGCTTCTCGTGTGGAATGACATTATCCGTGATCGCCACCACCTTTGTATGCCGGTTCTTGCGCACCTGGCGCAGGATGGTTCCCAGGGCCGGGCCCATCAGCGGGAGCCAGAAGCGGACGACGATGATATCGGGGCGCATTCGTCGCAGTTCGCGGCCCACGGACCACCAGTTGAACGGATTCATCGAGTTGATCCGGGAGTGGATCGTCAATCCTTCCGGGGGAGGATCGGTGCTGTATTGCGTGGTGCCGGGGAAGAGGAACGCGGGGTATTGGAGGGAGAAAGAATAGATGGGGCAGTCGTAGCCTTCGGCGAGGAATTCGCGGGCAAGGCGCTGGTCAAAGGTGGCGAGGCCGCCGCGGAGGGGGTAGGCCGGGCCGATAATGACGACGGAGCCCCTGCCGGGGACGGGGTCCTTGCCGGGGACAGAGGCTGCGCCGGGGACGGAGCCAGTGCCGGGGGCGGAGGCTTTGACGACGGGGCCTTTCATGACGGATCGAGTCCCAGTTTTTGTTCGATGAGGTAGGAGTTCCGGCCGGGTGAATTGCGGGAGATGAGTTCCGCGACGAAACCCGTCAGGAACAGCTGCGATCCCAGCACCATACAGGTCAGCGCGATAAAGAAAGAGGGTTTGTTGGTCAGGGTGAACGTGGATGGGTGGTCCAGCTTCTGGATGATCAGCGAGAGGGCTTCGCCGAAGCCGATCAGGCCGCAGAGAACGCCAAGGGGGCCGAAGAAATGCATCGGCCGTTTGCCGTACTTGCCTACAAAGGTGATCGAAGCCAGGTCGAGCAAGCCTTTCAGCCCCCGGCCCAGGCCGCCGAACTTGGTATAGCCGTATTTTCTTGCCCGGTGTTCCACCACTTTCTCCCCGATCTTGCGGAACCCGGACCATTTGGCGATGACGGGGATATAGCGGTGCATCTCGCCATAGACCTCGATGCTTTTTATCACTTTGTTGCGATAGGCTTTCAGTCCGCAGTTGAAATCATGCAAGGGGATCTTACTCACCTTGGACGTCGTCCAGTTGAAGAATTTGGAGGGCAGGGTCTTTGAAACGGGGTCGTGCCGCTTTTTTTTCCAGCCGCTGACCATGTCATAGCGGTCGTCGAGGATCATCCGGCGCAGTTCGGGGATCTCGTCGGGGCTGTCCTGCATATCGGCGTCCATCGTGATGACGACCTCGCCATGCGCGGCTTTGAAGCCTTCGTTGAGGGCCGCGGACTTGCCGTAGTTGCGCTGGAATTTGATCCCCTTGATATGGGGATTGGCTGCCCGCAGCTGATTGATCACTTCCCAGCTGCGATCGGTGCTGCCGTCGTCGACGAGGATCACTTCATAGGAGAAGCGGTTCTCCTTCATGACCCGGTCGATCCAGCTGCAGAGCTCGGGGAGGGACTCATCCTCGTTGTATACCGGTATGACGATTGATAGTTCCATGCAAGGTTATCCTTTTTGGTCGCGGTTCATCAGTCGCTGGCCGATGACGGCTGCGAACAGTGCCGCGATGGGAAATCCAGCAACAAATTTTAATGCCAGGCCCCAGAGCATGGGCCCCGGGTCGAAGGGATTCGTGTTTTTTTGGTCTGCCAGCGATTTGGCGATCTCATCTTCGGGTACGCCGAAGCGCCGGTAGGTCGCCTCCATCTTTGCCATCACGATGCCGGGAAGTGTGCGGCCGAAGTGGGGATCGATCCATTTTACCAGGATGAGGGTAAAGATGGTCTGTACGGTCAGGGACAGCACGATCACCCCAAAACAAGCCTTCAATGCCTGGCGGAAACCCAGCAAACCACCCCTGCGCTTTTTTTCGGCCAGCGCGGCCACGATGGAAAATACGATGGGAAACACATACATCGAATAGGCCGGGCCGCCGATGAAGGCGAGGGGACCCTCAAGATAAGTCATTATCGTCACTCCGATCATGCCGATGGAGGCCATGCTTCCATAGAGGACGACTACGGGGATCTTTTTCTTAGCCGTCATCTTATTGCCCGGGTTGATTTAGGTGTAGTTGGGTTCCGTTGAGCATGCCCAGCACCTTTCCCTGCAGGGTCTTCCCCAAAAATGGGTTATTCTTCGATTTGGAGAGGCTTTTGGTGAGGAGGGTCGTTCCGGCGGGATCGAAGAAGCTAAGCGCGGCTTCTTTGCCTTCCACGATAGTGGGTTGGTCGAGGCCGAAGATGGCGCGGGGGCCGCTGCTGAGCAGTTCAACCGTGTGGTCCGGTGTCAACCCCGGCAGGGAGGTCCGCAGGGCGGCATAGGCCGTTTCGAGGCCGCTCATTCCCGGTTTGGCATATTCGAATTCCACGATCTTGCTGTCGAACTCATGCGGCTGGTGATGGGTGGCGATGGCGTCGACCACGCCTTCGAGTACGGCTTTGCGCAGCGCCTCTACGGTGATCCCGTCTCGAAGCGGTGGAAAGACCTTCAGGTTGGTATCGTATTCGGTGAGATCGGAGTCGGTAAAGAAGAGGTGGTAGGGGGTGACGGAACAGCTGACGGCGAGGCCCGCTTCCTTTGCGCGGCGGATATATTCCAGGCTTCGCGGGGAGGTGACACCCGTGAAATGGAGGCGGCTTTCGGTATAGCGCGCCAGCTTGATATCCCGGGCAACCATCAGCTCTTCGGCCATCATGGGTTTGCCGGGCAGTCCCAGCCGGGTGGAGATGATGCCTTCGTTGATGAGGCCGTTGGCACCTACGGTCCGGTCATCGGGGATCTGGATGATGACCCCGTCGAATGCTTTTACATATTGCAGCCCTTTGAGGAGCAGTCCGGCGGCTTGTATGGGATGGGTCCCGTCGCTAAAGGCGATGGCGCCGCTTTGCCGCATGTCGTACATCTCGGCGAGGTCTTTTCCTTCGACGCCCTTCGTCATGGCGCCGATGGGCCATATCCTTACGGGGAGGGAAGAGGCTGCGCGGCGGATATATTCCACCTGGGACTTGGAGTCGACTACCGGCCGGGTGTTGGGGAGGACAAAGACGTCGGTGAAGCCCCCTGCTGCCGCGGCGGCTGCGCCTGTGGCGAGGGTTTCCTTGTGTTCATAACCCGGATCGCCGAAATGGGAGAAGATATCCACCCAGCCCGGGGAGACATGCAGGCCCGGATGGCGGACGGTCTGATCCGCGGTTACGGCGAGATCCGGGGCGATGGCCCTGATCCGGCCGTTTTCCACGAGGATATCGCATACTTTTCCGTTGTACGGGGAATGGCGGTCGACGATCGACGCTTTTTCAATGAGAATCTTCATTATCACAGAATTGCGCGAAATTACCGCTTCTTCAGGAATATTCGACAAACAATTTGTCGGAGTAGCACCACATCCATTTCTCGCCCGGCTCGGAGGAGATGATCACGGGATGATTCGACCGATGAAAGTGTTTGGTCATGTGTTTGTGCCGGGAATCGTCACAACAGAGCGTGATCCCGCAGGTCTGGCAGGTGCGCAGGTGGACCCAGTCGCTGCCGATCTTGATACATTCTTCGCAAACGAATTCCTTTGCCAGTTTTAGCTCCGTTATTTCCTTTATGTGGGAGCAACCTTCTTCTTCAGCCGCCATATTGTAAAGTTTATACTTCCGCGAGATATTTGTGTACGAAGCTGATGGCCATCGACCCTTCCCCGACGGCGGAGGCCACCCGGTTCATCGCGCCTGCCCGGACATCGCCCGCGGCAAAGATGCCGGGGCAGCTGGTCTCGAGCAGGAAGGGATCGCGGTCTTGCTTCCAGACCTTTTTAAACTGATCGTAGGTCTTGAGGTCGCGCCCGGTCTCGACAAAGCCCTTTTCGTCCTTGATGATATCGAGGCCGATCCAGTCGGTGAAGGGCTTGGCGCCGATGAAGATAAACAGCGCGTTGGCCTTCTGCGTCGTGGTCTGGCCTGTATCGCATTGCAGGATCGTCAGCTCTTCGAGCCGGCCGGAAGCCCCCTTTGCCTCGGCGATCTCCCTGCGCGTGAGGAGGTGGATGTTCTCGCGTTTGGCGATCTGGTCGATGAGATAGGCGGACATCGTGCTGGAGAGATCGTCCCTGCGGATGACGATGTTGACGTTGGCGGCGAACTTGGACAGGTGCATCGCCGCCTGGCCCGCGGAGTTGCCCCCGCCGACCACGAAGACCTCGCAGTCGCGGAAAGCGGCAGCTTCCGTCATCGCGGCGCCATAATAGATTCCGGCGCCCGTAAAGTCAGGGACGCCCTTGGTATCCAACTTGCGATAGTCCACACCGGTAGTGATGACGATGGCGTGGGTATTTATCTCTTCGCCGGTTTCGAGCATCACCTTTTTATATCCATCCTTCTGGCAGATCTCCCGCACGACGTGCGGCAACAGCACTTCGGCGCCCAGTCTTGTCGCCTGGGTGATGGCCCGGCGTGTCAGTTCCGAGCCGCTAAGGCCGTTGGGGAAGCCGAGATAATTTTCTATCCTTGAACTGGTGCCTGCCTGGCCACCGGGCGAACGCCGTTCGACGAGCAGGGTCTTCAGTCCTTCCGATGCGCCATAGACCGAAGCTGCCAGTCCTGCGGGACCGGCGCCGATGATCACCACATCATAGACGATATTCTTTATACCCGGGGTGAGCCCGATCTTTTGGGCGATCTCGGGGATCCCCGGCGAGCACATACAGCTGCCGTCCTCGAGGAAGAGGGCGGGCAGGTCCTTCAGCTGGATGTTGTTCAGTTTGAGCAGATCGTTTGCGCCCGGGTTCAGCTCCACGTCCTGCCATTGATAGGGGACGAGGTTGCCGGAGAGGAACTCTTTTATCTCGTGGGATTTTGGCGAGAACTGATAGCCGATGACTTTGATCCCTTTGAAGACGGGACGATAGGTGTCCTGCCAGTCGTCCAGCAGTTCGCTAATGACGGGAAAGAGCTTTTCTTCGGGGGGATCCCAGGGTTTCATCAGGTAGTAGTCCAGCTGGACGTTGTTGATCGCCTTTATCGCCGCATCGGTGTCGGAATAGGCGGTGAGCAGTACCCGTTTGGCGTCGGGGAAGAATTCGCGGGCCTTTTGCAGGAAATCCACGCCTTCCATCTCCGGCATCCGCTGATCGGAAATGATCAGGGCGACATTCTCGCCTTTATTCTTGAGGTCGAGGAGGCTCTCCATCGCCTCGTGGACGATGGTGGTGCTGAGGATGCGATAAGTGGTGCGAAAATGCGTCCGCAGGTCACGCGCGAGGGCCCGGAGGACCTGTGGATCGTCGTCTATGGTGAAGATAATAGGTAGTGCCATGGTTGTTTGATCGATCAAAGTTAAGAACTATCCGGCGACCGGCAGGCAGACAATAAATTCCGTGTGGCCCGGAACGCTTGTACATTTTACCGTTCCATGATGCTGGCCGGCGACGATGCGTTGCACCACATCGAGCCCGAGCCCCGTGCCCTTGCCGATATCTTTTGTCGTAAAGAAGGGATCGAAGATGCTCGACCGGATCTCTTCGGGGATGCCGGGGCCGTTATCGATGATGGAGACTCTTGCGTAGGTATGATCCAGTTGGGTCCGGATGGTCAGCCGTCCGCGGCCGTTGATCTCCATCGCGTCGACGGCGTTGTCGATGAGATTTGTCCACACCTGGTTCAGTTCTCCCACGAGGGCCATCACGCCCGGAAGTTTGGGGTCGAATTCCTGAACCACTTCGATGTTCGCTTTTCTCAGCTTATACTGCATCATCGTCAGGGTGCTGTCGATTCCCGTGTGGATATCGATCCGTTCTTTTCCCTTTCCCTGATCCATATGCGTAAAATTCTTTACCGACTGGATCAGATGGAAGATGCGTTTGGAGGCCTCCTGGATATCCTGCACCATGCGTTCGGTGACCAGGTTGGTGTTTATCCAGTTGAGCACGGGGGAAAGATATTCGTCGGGAATATGAGCATGAAAGGCCTCCATGTCATCGCAGGTAAAGGCGTATTCCAGGAAATTCTCGGCGACCTCATCGGAATTTTCGACCTTGTTCTCATCCAGCCAGTCGCGCAACTCGTCCTCCAGTCCGGTACGCTGCACGAGGGTAAGCCGGGGCTTTTCCTTTCGCTGCAGGATCTCGAAGAGCTTGCCGGTGAGGAAGTCGACGTCCTTTGCCTCCATGCGGACGTTGATCACGTCTTTGAAGAGTTCGGGTTCGAGCTGGAGGTGCTGGACCAGGGACTCGGAACCGCGGACGATGGCTGCCGCGGGGTTATTGAGTTCGTGCGCGAGACCTGCCGAGAGTTTGCCGAGGGCCATCATCTTCTCGCTCTGCTGCTGCAGGGAGGTGAAGCTGCGGACCCGGTTGGTCATGATGTGGACAAAGGCTCCTGTCAGCTCGTAGTTCCTGGCGACGAGTTCGCGAAACTTCTCCACCGGCAGGATCATGAAGGTGGCCTCCTGCAGGACTTTGGCGTTGACGTTGACCTTGATGGCGCGGGAGAAGGGCAGGGCCCCGCTGATATCTTTTGGCCCGAAGAGGCTCACCTCGATGATCTCCTGTTTCTGGAGATAGAAGAGTTTGATCCTTCCCGTGACGACGATATAGGCTCCCATGATCGGGTCCCCGATGCGAAAGAGATACTCGCCTTCCGGCACTGTACGGCACTGGCAGTTGTCGATCAGCCATTGCAGCTGGTCGACCGGCACCTCCGCCAGCGCTTCTATCGAATGTAACCAATCCGTTGTTATCGCTTGTGTAATGGTCTCCATACCGGCAATCTGATTTAATGATCAATACGAAAGGATCGCAGAATACGGATTTTCCGACTCCCCGGTCCACGAAAGATTATAGTAATAGTGGTTCCCGTTGACCGGGCAGCCTGTCGCTTTCCCCGTGGAATCCAACCCAAAGATAAGGGTTGTGGTACCGGCAGGGTTGGTCATTGTGGCCTGCCCGCCGGTGAGCTGCCAGCCGCAGCTTTGGCTGATCGTCAGGGGGGTGACGGGTACGAGCACTACGCTGTTGCCAAATCTGTTCCCGCCCCAGTCGGCGACCTGGCCGATGGTGCCTGCCGAGTCCAGCCCGATGGTGGAGATGACCAGTCCGCTGCTGTTTGTGTAGCTGCGTTGCCGGCCGAACTGCCAGCGGGAGAGGGTGCTGTCGTCATAGGTGATGTTGACGTTGACCCCCGCGATGGTATGGACGACGGGGCTTGTGCCACCGGTGGTCAGGCCGGCGAGGGTGCCGCCGCTGACATTGCGGTAGATGAAAGTTCCGTTGAGCCTGAACCGTTTGGTGTCGGCGAGCCGGGTCACGAGGTAGTTGGCGAAGTTTACCGTCACCGAGTCGCCGGGAGTGGTCCAGGAGCTGCCCTGTCTGCTCAGGATCGAGATCGTCCCGGCGCGGCTGTACAGGGCGTTGCAGGTGTTGCCGTTGTAGGTGATGGTGGAGGCCAGGATCGAATCGACGGAGTCGACGAAGAGGCTGAGCGTGCTGCCGCAGACGGATTTTGCGTCGGCGAGGATGCTGTCCACGTCATTGAAAGCGGCGTCCAGTTCGGTAGAGACGCGGATGCCGTCATTGGCCTGGATCTGCAGGGAGGCTATGAAGTTTGGGGTGTTGTTGAAAGGGGCGGTCTTATTCGAACAGGCGAGTAGTAAACCCGCCATCAGGATCACCAATGCAAGACTTTTCATCCTCAAAAATACGTAAAAATAAAACGGCCCCGTTGGGGCCGTTTGCGGGATATTCTGAAAAGAACGTTAATAAGGCATGGTTATCGTGTAGGTCTTGCCGGACTTGCCGGTCCAGGACAGCTGGAAGTAGTAGGCGGCGGCGCCGAGGGGACAGCCGGTCGCCTGACCGGAGGCATCCAGTCCGAACCGGATATCGGTGGTGCCCTGTGCATTGATGAGGGCGGCTTCACCGGCGGTCAACCGCCAGGAGCAGCTTTGGGCGATGGTAAGCCCGGTTTTTATCTGAACGGTGAAGGCGTTGCCGAAACGGTTGAGGCCCCATTCGGAGATCCCCGTCGTCGATCCATCGGCGTGCGTACCGGTCGTCGTCATCACGATGCCCTTGTCATAGGAGTAACTCCGTTGACGGGCCAGGTTCCAGGTCCGCTGGGTACCGTTGTCAAACGTGATGGACATATCGGTGCTGGTGATGGTATGAACGATCGGCGCACTGTTGTTGGCTATCAGGCTGAGCAGGCTGCCGCCGCTGACATCGGTGTAGGTGTGGGTGCCGTTGAGCGTGATGCTCTTGCTATCGAAGGCGCGGGTGATCTTGAGGTTGTTGAACTTCACGGTCACCACCGCGCCGGCATTGGTCCATTTCACGCCCTTTGCAATAGAGACCACGATGGTGCCGGTACGGGACCGGGTCAACTGACAATTTGAGCCGTTATACGTGATGGTAAGTGTCCGGGGATTGTCGACGGTATCGACGGTGACGACGGCGTCACAGATCAGGCTGTTGACGGTATCCTGATTGGCGCCTGTCGTAATCACTCCATAGCGGATGGGCGTGTTTTCGCTGCCGGTGATCGTGGCCTGGCTGGTCATGACGGTATTGACATCGTCGAAGGCTGCATCCGTTTCGTTGGAGACGCGGCTCTCGTCGTCGGATTGCGTTTGCAGATCGGCATCGGAGGGAGTGCTGCCGGTTTCGGTGGTGCTTTTCTTACAGGCGAATAGCAGGACAGCAAGGGAGGTGGCAATCAACAGGGACTGGATCTTTGGCGTGAGCATAAACGTTTTTTTGTAGTAAACGACTCAAATAATATATTATTTTTTAAATGATATAAGAAAGATGTTAATTAATCGTTTTGAACGCTAATGCGTTTCTTCTTATCCGTGATCCTGACCGTTCTCTGTTGCGGTCCGCTTTTTTCCCAACGTCCCCGCCTCTTCACCGAAAGACTCGGCAATCATCCGCAATTTCCTTTTCTGCAATTTGAAAAAGGGATCACGACCCGCGCCCTTTTTCTGAAGGCCGTGAAAGACCCGGAAAGCCGAAGCCGGTACAAAACGGAATTTGCGGTGTTCAACCGACTGCTGCGGGACATTGGTTTTGCAAAAGGGTATAAAGATGTTCGCGCGGACCAGATCGAAAACGTCTTCATCAACCCCGGCACCATCGGTCGTCTGGGTTTCTTCAACAAAGAGAGTAATTATATTTATGTGAAGCTGAACCCGGCGGGGGAGGGGGATGACGGCATTGCGGCGTGGAAGATCACCGGGCCCCACGGAAGGTATATTCATATCCTGCACACCTGCGGCAATGCTTTCTTTATCGATGGGGCCAATATCCCTTGCCCGATCGCCGAAAAGCCCGCGGCCGATACGGTATACAAGCAAGACAGCGCCGGCAGGAAAGACACGGTTTATAAGAAAGATACCGTGTACATTCGGATCGCGGACAGCGGGCGCATCGTTTGTCATAAGAAATGGGAGGTCACGGTTGATGGCGGAGCATCGTTCAATTCTGTTCCCCGCTTTGACAATGTCACGCAGCACAGCCGCACCGACGGCGCCCGGCCCACGGTGGAAGTATCGGTCTCGCGGATCTTCAATCATTGGCTCCAGGCCGGGCTCTTGGCGGCGTATCGCACCCTCGCGTACCAGGACGATCTTTCCGGCGCGGTTCCCCACACCTGGAATGAGGTGTATCCGGCGAAGCCGATGATCCCGCTGCAACTCTTCGGTAAGGCGACCATCGGCGGACCGCTGGGCTGGCAGGCCAACACCTCGCTCTCCGCGGGTTTTGGATGGGTTGCCAGGGGCACGGCCAAAAGCGGGTTCACCGCGGGGCTGAAAATGGGCGTCGCGTATTTCTTCAACTGCCGGTGGGGGCTTGGCGGGTCTTTTGAAGGGCAGTACTTCAGCAATAAACTCTTTGCCCTGCCCATCACGGCGGGGGTGCGCTATCGGTTTTAGCATCACTGCCGCGTTTGGGGGTGCGTTACCGCTTTTAGCGCCGCAGCGCCATAAGGGTTATCCCTAGCCCTGCCCGGGTTTGTTTTCTTTTTGTGATCTTTTTCTTACGTTACTGTTAACTTCAGGGGAGCGCGCAATGCGTCATTTTCGATGCGATACTTTTGCCGGGGAAAAACTAACTACATGAAAAAGATCATCCTGGTGACAAGACTGCTGACCCTCGTTCTCCTCCTTTCTTTATCCGGTTCGCTCTTTGCCCAATCGAGCGGCTCGGCCATCAGCGGCTTCGTTTATGACGAGAGCGGCAAGGCTATCGACGCGGCCACTGTTGCGGTTCGCAATACGGCTACCGGCTTCTCCACGACGACGGTGTCCGACAAGAAAGGGTATTTCTCGCTCCGCGATCTTCCGGTAGGGACGTATAATATCGAGATCTCCGCCGTCGGCACCCAGTCCACGGTGCTGAAGGATAACGTCCTGAACCTCGGCGACCGGCTTGTCCTGCATAAGATCACCCTCAGCAGGAACGCCAGGACGCTGGAAGAAGTGACCGTTCACTCCAACAGCTTTAATAATAGCGTGGACCGCCTTGGTACCGGCACGGCCGTCTCGGGTCGCGCGATCCAGAAGATCCCGCTGACCACGCGCAACTACACCGACCTGGTGGCGCTTTCGCCGCTTGCGAACGGTCAGTCGCTGGCGGGTGCGAAGCAAAGCGGAACGGGTTATATGCTGGACGGTGTCAGCAACCGCCGCGCGCACTTCTCCGGCATCTCGGATGCGCAGTTCTCGATCTCTTCGGAGCTGATCCGGGAATTCGAGGTCTCCACCAATGGCTATGACGTGACCAACGGCCGGGGCAGCGGCGGGGTTGTGAAGGCGATTACCAAGTCGGGGACCAACACGCTCTCCGGATCGGCCTGGGGTTATTATGGCGCCAACTCGCTCGCGGCGAACAAGGATGTCAACGGCAACCACCTCATCAACAACTATAAGATCGGCCAGTACGGCGGTCTGCTTAGCGGACCCATCATTAAGGACAAACTGCACTTCATCGTCGCGTACGATCAGTATAACAACACCATTCCCTTCCGCGCCTACGATTTCAATTTTTCCGGGCCGACCGTGGCCCAGGCGGAGAAAAACCTCGGGATCACCCAGGCCAATCTCAACCAGATTGTCAATATCCTGGAGAGCCCCACCTACGGGTTCCCGAGCACCCGCCAGTATAACGGGACCATCAGCATCCAGCAACGCACGCAGAACGCCTTTGCGAAACTGGACTGGAATATCAACAAGAAGAACCTGCTGACCTTCAAATACAACTACCTCCACTTCGTCGACCCCAACAAACTCAAGGGATCGGGTCTGCTCTCCACGCAGTATACGGGTATCGAGATCGATAACTCAGCGATGCTCGGCCTGCGGACGGAATTCAACTCCCGCGCGACCAACGAGCTGAAGGTCCAGTTCAGCACTTACCGGAAGTTCCTCACCTTCCTCGATAACCATGTTCCGGAAGGCTTTGTCAATGTCAACTCGACCTTCCAGGACGGCTCCACGGGCAATATCACCCTTGCCTTCGGCGATCAGAACTGGGTGCCGGAGCGCGATGCTTCCGACGTGATCCAGGTGATCGACTACTTCCGTTACAAGACGGGTAATATCAACTGGGTATTCGGCACGGACAACAACATCAACCATATTACGGACCGGCTTTCACACGATCAGCAGGGCCAGTTCTATTATGCCAGCATCCAGGACCTGCAGAACAACAACCCCTATCGATTCAACCGCAAGATCGCCCTCGACGGCAGCAACCCCAAGATCAGCGTCCCGCTTATCGAACTGGGCTTCTTTGCGCAGATGGAAACCAACCTCCGCCCCAACCTGAACCTTACCGTCGGGCTGCGTTGGGACGGCCAGATCATCGGCGGCGCACCGACCTACAACCCGTTGTTGCAACAGGAACTGGGCGTGAACACCCATGTCGTGCCGTTTGACGCCAAGAACATCCAGCCCCGCGCCAACCTCATCTGGGATGTCCATGGCGATGGCCGCGACGTCGTCAAGGTGGGCGCCGGCCTCTTTGCTTCCGAGCTGACGACCCAGCCGATCACCTTTGCGCATATCGACAACGGCGTCGACTTCCGCCAGATCAATATCCAAAATAACAATGTGCCCCCGGCCCAATGGGCGGTCTATCAAAAAGACTTCAGCCAGGTGCCCGGTGTTGCTTACTACAACTCGCTTACCACCAAGCAGCCGGCCACGGTGCTGTTGCTTGACAAGCATCTCAAGAACCCGCTTACCTTCAAGACCAGCGTCAGCTACTATCACTACTTCACCAACTGGTTGCGGGTCGGCGCCAACGTCTACTTCGATAACACCTGGGATAACTTCTATCTCTACGACATCAACCTGAAACGCACCCCCGACTTCGTCACCAACGAAGGGCGCGCGGTCTATGTGCCTGCCAGCACGCTCAGCAACACCACTTCGACGAGCTATCTGCCCATCCTGGCCAACTCGCGCATTGCCGCGGACTTCAACCAGGTGCGGTACTTCACCAACACCAGGTGGGCTTCGAAATACTTCGGCGCGATGATCGAGGCTGCCGCGCAGATCGGCCGTGACGGTCAGTTCAGTCTCAGCTATGCCAAGGGCAAGGCCACGGGCACGCCGCCTTATGACAACGGCGACCCCCGCAATGCGAACTTCAGTGTAGGATCCACCTACTGGGATTACCCCTCTTACGGGAAGAACTGGTACAGCGATGGTGATCAGCCCAACAAGCTGGTGGCTCTCTTCCTCAGCCCGACCTTCTACGGCTTCAGCGTCAGCACCTCCTTCCAGGCTTACCAGGCCAACCGCTTCTCGGCCTATGTCAATAAAGACATCATCGGCGAGACCAATGACGGGACCAACCTGGCCTATGTCTTCAACCCCGACGATCCGGCTACGCCGAAGGACATCTCCAACGGCATCAAGAGCCTGCTGGGAAAGACGAGCCCGCAATTCCGCCAGTACCTGATGAACAACTATGGCAAGTTTGCCCCCTACAACGGCGGACTTATGCCCTGGCGCACCCAGTGGAACCTCAGCGCGGCTTATGACCTCAAGTTGGGCGGAACGCATAAACTTACCTTCCGCGCGGATATCTTCAATGTCTTAAATTTGTTGAATTATAAATGGGGTGGTTATACCCAGATCATCAATACGAACCTGTACAATGTTACCGGTTTTGATCAGGCGACCCATTCGTTTACCTATAGCGTGAACCAGAATGCCGGTACGGCGCAGAAAACGGCCAGCTACTATTCCGTGCAGTTCGGTGCCCGCTATTCATTCTAAGACTTATGAGGATACTTGCTTTACTATTACTTGCCTTTGCAGCCGCCGCCGGAGCCGCTGCACAAGACCCGGCGGCGACTGTAGGCCAGCCGTTGCCGGCCTGGCGGGAAGGGTATCTCGACCTGCATCATATCAACACCGGCCGTGGCAATGCCGCCTTTTATATCCTGCCCGATGGGACGACGATGGTCTTCGATGCGGGTGAACTGGATCCGACCGATCCACGGACGACGT
The DNA here is from genome assembly GCF_036500295.1 of Puia sp. Classification (NCBI taxonomy): domain Bacteria; kingdom Pseudomonadati; phylum Bacteroidota; class Chitinophagia; order Chitinophagales; family Chitinophagaceae; genus Puia; species Puia sp. Next base: position 20,662 of record NZ_DASYCH010000132.1, read on the forward strand.
CCCGCCGGAACACGCCCGAGCGGCCCGATTCTACGCGTAAGCCTTATGAATGGATCGCCGCCTATATCCGCGGGGTCGCACCGGACCAGGCGAAGAATGGGATCGACTATGCCGTCATCAGCCATTTTCATGACGATCATTTCGGCAGCTGGTATCCGGGAGCGCCGCTTTCCGCGGACGGAAAATTCGCGCTGACGGGCATCACCGGGGTAGGCGATGTCCTCCCCATCCATGTCTTGCTCACCCGCGACTGGCATTACCCGGTGGACCCGGCAAGGCTGCTCCGGCAGCGTCCCGCCACCGATGCCTTTGCCCGCACCTGGAACAACTACCTGGCTTTTGTCGCCGACCGGCAAGCAAGGGGCATGCGGGTGGAGTACCTGAAAGCCGGCAGCCGCGAGCAGATAAGGCTTGTGCATCATGCGGCGGCCTGGCCCGGCTGTTATGTGCAGAATATAAAATCCAACGGCTGGATCTGGACGGGCGCCGACAGCACGGTGACACAACATTTCCCGCCGATCGATACCGCCAACCGGAAGACCTGGCCGGATGAGAATACGCTGAGCAATGCCATCGTTATTCATTACGGTCCCTTCAGCTACTATACCGGCGGAGATAATCCCGGGAACGTATTTCTGGGCGATGCGCCCTGGCGCGATGTGGAAACGGAGATCGCCAAGGCGGTGGGGGAGGTGGATATCGCGACGATGGACCATCACGGCAACCGTGATGCGCTGAATGAGAATTTTATCCGCAGGTTGAAACCGCGCATATGGATCGAACAGGTATGGACGGCAGACCACCCCGGGCACGAGGTGCTTATCCGGGCTACCTCGCAATTGCTGTATCCCGGTGCGCGCGATCTGTTTGCAACGAATATGATGGAAGCGAACGAGCTCGTCATCGGTCCGCTGGTTGCGCAGGCGTATCGAAGCCGCCAGGGGCATATTGTCGTCCGTGTACTACCCGGGGGTAAGCAATATTATGTCATCATTCTCGAAGACGATGACGCCGCGCAAAAGGTTAAGCAGGTGTTTGGTCCGTATGCGGCAAAAGGAAAATAAGTCCCCTGTTTTTTCGTTATAGGTGCGGCCCTTAATTTCAAGTAATCGCACATCATGAGAATCGCCTTCCCCGCAAGGATCGCACTACAGCGTAAGATCGCCTGGCTGCTGCTATTTTCCTTTTTTTCACTTTGTTTTATTGGATGGCTTATCTATTTCAACAAACGGAATCTCGAAGAGACGGCCGATTCCATGGGTCATAGCTATGCGGTGCTGGATCATATGGCCAAGATCAGAACCCGCTTCTCCACCTGGGAATCCCTCTCCCGTCCCCCGCTGAGCGACGCCTTTCACCAGGATATCCAGAAGAGCCTGGACAGGATCAGGGTCCACAGCGTCGCCATCCCCGGCATGCCGGCCTCCGTCGACAGTCTCGAGACGGCGATCCGCGGTCTGGGCACCGGCGCTGACACGTTGCTGTTGGGAAGGGTGCGTGGGTTGATCAACGGCATCGCGCAGCGGCAGCAAGACGAGATCACCGAGCGGCGCAGCATCAGCCGGCAGACGGAACGGAAAAGCACCCTGTTGTTCATCAGCGTCAGCCTGCTGGCCTTTCTGTTCATCGTCATCATCCTGATGCGCCTCAACAGGGATATCGTGTTGCGGAAGCGGGCCGAGCGGCAGCTGAAAGAGAACCAGGCCTGGCTGGAATCCATCCTCGACAATACCACCTCGCTGATGTATATCAAGGATACGGCGGGCCGGTATGTGATGGTCAACCGCCGGTTCGAAGAGATCCTGAATGTTCAGGGGGCCGACGCCGTCGGCCGGACCGATGAAGATATCTCCACGCCGGAGGAAGCCGCCCATTACAAATTTTTGGATGAACAGGTCATGCGAACGGGTAAGTCGCTCGAGATAGAAGAGGCGGTCCCCGTCACGGGTGGAACCGTGAATTTATTGTCCATCAAATTTCCGCTCCGGGATGCCAACGGCCGGCTCATCGGCATCGGCGGCATCGCCACCGATATCACGGAGCGGGTGCAATACCAGCAGCAACTTATCGCCGCCACGCGTGAGGCGCAGGCTGCCCGGGGCATGCAGGAGCTGTTCCTCGCCAATATGAGCCATGAGATCCGCACCCCGATGAACGGAATCCAGGGCATGACCGATCTGCTGCTCGACACCAAACTAAGCGATCAGCAAAGGGAATTCGCCAAGGTCATCAAACGCAGCGTCAACAACCTGCTGGTCGTCGTCAACGATGTGCTGGACTTCTCGAAGATAAAGGCCGGGAAGCTGGCGATCGAAAAGATCGAGTTCCGGCTGAAGGACGTGCTGGAAAATGCCAAGGCCATGTTCGCCCACCGGATCGCGAAGAAGGGGCTGGACCTGCAGCTTGTGATGGACCCGGCCATTCCCGAGACGCTGAAGGGAGACCCCTACCGGCTGAACCAGGTGCTTGTCAACCTCATCGGCAATGCTATCAAGTTCACCGAGCAGGGCTGGATCCGGATCGAGGTGACGGCGCAGGAACGCACCGCCGACCAGGTCAATCTCCTGTTCACCGTCGCCGACACGGGTATTGGTATTCCCTCGGCCAGCCTGCCGACCCTGTTCGACCATTTCTCGCAGGCGGGGCTTGATGTCTCCCGGCGTTATGGCGGCACGGGGCTGGGTCTGGCCATCTGTCAGCAGCTTTTGCATTTGCAGGGCGGCGAGATCACGGTTTTCAGCAAGGAAAACGAAGGCGCCACTTTTCAATTCCGGCTTTCCTACGACTATAACAGCCTTTCGGTAGCCGCGCCCGTCGCGGCCGTGCTTGCGGACTACAGCCATTGTCTGGAGGGCAAGCGATTCCTCGTGGCCGAAGACAACGAGGTGAACCAGCAGCTGGTCGATCATGTGCTGAGAAAGGGTGGGGGAGATGTGCAGCTGGCGAACAATGGGGAGGAGGCGATCGGCTTCCTGAAAAAGGGCGGGGTGTATGATCTGATCATCATGGACCTTCAGATGCCGGTGATGGATGGCTATGCAGCCACCCGCTGTATCCGGCAGGAGCTGCACCTGCCGACGCCGATTATCGCGATGACGGCCACTGCGCTTGTGGGGGAACAGCTGCGTTGTTTTGAATCGGGGATGAATGATTATATGACCAAGCCCTTTGAGTTTGCGGAGTTGTACAAACGGATAACGGCGTTGCTCGCGCCCTATGCGGCGGCGGGGTGAGAACCGTTTACTTCAGCAGCCGGGTGATATTTGCTTTGTAGGAAACGCTGATGGGGATCTCTTTTTCCCCGATGCAGACGAGGTCTCGCTTGACGGTGGTGATCTTTTTTACGGATACCAGATAGGATTTATGCGTTCGGACAAAGGCTGGAGGCGTCAGCTTTTCTTCCAGCGCCTTGAGGGTCATGCGGGTCAGCACCGGCCGGGCCGAGCTGCTCAGGTAGATCTTGATATAATCCTTTACCCCTTCCACATACAGGATATCGGCCGCGGTGATCTTCACCAGTGCGTATTCCACGTTGACGAAAAAATCCTCTACCGGGGCCGCGGGGGCGGCGGCCAGCCGGTCGCTTTGCCGGAAGCGGAACTGCTCCCGGGCGCGGTTGCAGGCCTTTAGAAAGCGTTCGAAGGAGAAGGGTTTTAGCAGGTAGTCCACGACGCGCAGATCGAATCCTTCGAGTGCATATTGCTCATATGCGGAGACGAGGATCACCAGCGGGGGATCGGAGAGGGTTTGCAGGAGCTGCAGCCCGTTGACCCGTGGCATCTGGATGTCGAGGAAGAGGAGGTCTACGGGGTTCTCCTGTAAGGCCTCGGTTGCTTCCAGCGCATTGCGGCAGCTGCGTACCCATTGGAGAAAGGGGATCTGCCGGATATTATCTTCCAGGAGTTCGCGTACGAGTTGTTCGTCATCAATGACCATGCAGCGCATCATATCAGTTGCAATTTAAGAACAATATGGAACCAGTTGGCTTCTTTCCGGATGGTCAGCGTGTGTTCTTTTGGATAGAGCAGGTCCAGGCGGGTGCGGACATTGTTGAGTCCCAGCCCGGAGTGTTCTTCCTTTCCTGCCGTCATTCCTTCTTCGAAGGTGTTGCTCACTTCGAAATGCATCGAGCCTTCTTTGACCCAAAGCCGGATAAGGATCTGCGGTTGTCCGGTGGTTGCCACGCCATGCTTGAAGGCGTTCTCCACGAAGGGGATCAGCAGCATGGGCTCGATGTTGGACCGTTCGACTTCCGGGCCGGTTGCTATCTGGCTATCCACGAGGACGTCCGAGCCGAAGCGCAGTCGTTGCAGTTGGATATAGCTATTCAGATATTGGATCTCGGTGGCCAGCGGCATTTTTTTGCCCTGGGTGTCGTAGAGCATATAGCGCATCAGTTCGGACAGCATGATCAGCGAGGACTCCAGCTGATCGGACTTCTTCCGGGCCAGGGAGACGAGATTGGTGAGCACGTTGAACAGGAAATGCGGGCTGATCTGGTTGCGCAGGAACTTCAGTTCCGTGGCCAGTTGCTGGGCCTCCAGTTCCTTCTGCCGGCGGGACTGCCGGATGTTGTGCCTTATCCGGCAATAGACCAGGCTGATACCGAACATGTCGACCGAGCCGGCGACGATGAGTCCGTAGGTCTCGTGCTTTTTTTTCAGCGCTTCGGGAAACCAGGTCATGGTGATATGGAACTTCAACAGGAGCGATGCGCCGATCAGTGCCAGCCCGGTGAGGATGTACAGCCACCAGTACCGCTTGTTGAAGAACCGGGGATATAGAAATTGAGACTGGGTATAGAATATCGCGATATGGATCGCTCCCATGATGAGGACGAGGGCGCCGGGGATCGCCCCGATGCTGTAGTGATTGGCGGGGTTGGAGAAGAAGATAAAGGGCAGCACCGTCAGCAGGACCCAGACGAGGACATGGATGAACAGCCTTTTGTTGATGGAAATTCGCATTACGCTAAAGCTAAGGATTTACGGGTATAGTTGATCCAGACCTCGGCGGCGATGGCATGCAGGCTGAAGCCGAGCCAGAACGCCGTGCCGAAGAAGACGTGGGGGGAGAGCCGGGAGAAGATAAAGAACAGCGCGACGATGGGCCGGACGGTGACGACGGCCAGTCCCACGGAAAAGGCGCGGATCATCCACTCCCGGTGAAGGGCCACGCGGTGATGGAGGATATGCCCAAAGGCCTTGCCCAGGGCGATCAGGAAATATGCCGCGAACAGCAGGACACCGACGGTCTCGTTGACCCCGCCGATCGGCGTCAGGACAAAGGGCATGATCCCGGCGGTGACGCCGATCACGGCCCCGCAAAGCAAAAAGATCCGGCCGCTGCGGCGGTGAAAGCGCGGGTACCGTTGCCGGATCCGGGGGAGGAACTGCAAGGGACCCAGGATCATGAACCCCGCGCCGGGCAGGATATGGATCAGGGTGATCACGGCATGCGGGGCAAAGTCGTCATCCATGGACCGGTCCCCCGGCGGGCCGAAGCCGGTGAGCAAGCCGTTTAGCGCCAGTATCCGCCGGACGACCAGGGCGATCCCGATAAAGGCCAGCACGAAGCTCAGCGTTCGCAACCCGGAAGTCGTCTTTTTCATGTATCAAATGCGGTTTATGCTGTCAAAACTATCGATTTGTATCTTCCGGGAATCGGTGTGTAGACCAGCCGTCAATATCTGTAGACATTTTTGTACCTTGAAAACGATGCGGTTCCTGATTTTTTTATCGGTTGTTTGCCTGATCAGCTGGCGGGCCCCGGCGCAGCCCGACACCAGCCGCGTTGCCGCCCTGCTGGAAGAGGGCCGGGTTTTGCTGAAGGCCAACAAACTCGACCCCGCGGAAGAGGATTTTCAGCAGGCGCTGAAGCTGTACCAGGCCGCGGGGAACCTCCGGCTGCACCCGGTTTATGATCTGCTGGCGCAGGTCAGCGAGATGCGGGCCGACCTGAAAAAAGAGGTGGATTACCGGAACCTGGAGGTCAATGCCATGGAGGCCTCGCATGACACCGCGGATTGCGACTATCATTATGGAAAGCTGTCCCTGGCCTATTCGGAGATGGGTATGTACGAGTTCAGCGAGGCCTATGCGCGGAAGGCCTATCAATACCTGCGGTCCCGATATAAGTTCTGCGACTTCTATGGCTATCTGAGCATCGAGATCTACGGGCTGATCAAACAGGGGAAGGCGCAGGAAGCGTACCGGGTCTTGCGGGAGATCACCACCGAATCGCCGCCGGCCAACATCGCGCAGCGCATCGACCTGAACGCCATGTATGGGAATATCTATGTCGCGGAGGGCCAGTATGCGAAGGCCGAGCAGCGATTTGGACAAATGATCGACGCCTACCGGATCACCGACTTCAAGCCGTTGTACTATGCTTCGGAGGAGCAGATGATGCTCGATCACGTCTACTACTACGGCGTGATGGGTGATTTCTATATCCAGACCAAGCAATACCGGAAGGCGATCCCTTATGTGCGGGATATCCTTGCCTTTCCGCCCGGCAGGGTGAAGCCCATCGCCCTGACGCGGTTCTACCGGATGCAGTTCGTCATCGACTCGTCATCGGGAAATTATGTGAGTGCGATCCGGTATTTCGAGAAAAGCAAACAGCTGAACGACTCGCTGTTCTCCATCACCAGTAAGAAGCAGATGGCGGAAATGGAGATCAGCTATCATACCAACCAGCAGCGACAGGCCATCAAACTGCTGGAGATGCAGGGCAAGAACCAGGCGGCCGATCTGAAGGAGGCGCATTTGCAGAAGAACATCACCTTCGCGGGCATCGCGGCGATGCTACTCATTACGGGGCTGGCCTATCGGGGATATCGCAACAAGCAGCGGAGCAACCGCGCCCTGCAGGCCAAGCAGGCCGAGATCAACAAGCAAAACGGGTCGCTGCAGCAGTTGCTCAAGGAGAAGGAATGGCTGCTCAAGGAGGTGCACCACCGGGTGAAGAACAATCTGCAGATCGTGATCAGCCTCCTCAATACCCAGACCGACTATCTCGACAACCCGTCGGCCCTGCATGCCATCCAGGACAGCCGCGAACGGATGCAGGCCATCGCCCTGATCCATCAGAAGCTGTATCAGCAGGAACAGAGCGCCCTGATCGACATGCACTCCTATATCCATGAGCTGGTCTCTCATCTCGTCAGCAGTTTCTCGAATATGGGGCGTATCTGGTTTGACCTGGAGATCGAGACCATCGAACTGGATGTCTCCCAGGCGGTGCCGCTGGGGCTGGTCCTGAACGAAGCCATCACGAATGCCGTCAAATATGCCTTTCCGAAGGGGGCGCAGGGGACGATCCGGGTGCGGCTTTACCGCAAGAAGGGGCGGGATATCGTGTTGAAGATCATGGATGACGGGGTTGGCTTTCCCACGGGTTTCGACCCGGATGCGAGGAATTCCCTTGGGTTTCAATTGATGCGGCTTTTTGCGGAGCAGCTCGAAGGGGAGCTTCATTTCTTTGAGCGGGATGGGGTGGAGATCAATCTGCGATTCCGGCAGCAGTTTTCCTGAAATTTTTTATATTTAAGCAACAAAAATCGCTGCTTTATGATCGCGCTTTACATTATCGTGGGCGTCATCGCCCTCTTCCTTATTGTAGCCGCCTTTGCCGGCACCCGCTGGAATTATGAGAAGTCCGTTCTGATCTCTGCGCCCGTGGAGAAGGTTTGGAGCAACGTAAGCACGCTTCGCGCCTGCAACCGGTGGAGTCCGTGGATGGTAAAAGACCCCAACATCAGGCTGCAGTACAGCGGCACGGACGGCACCCCGGGGGCCAGCTTCTCCTGGGACAGCGACAACAAGAATGTCGGAGCCGGCAATCAAACCATCACCAGGGTAACGCCCAACAGTGAAGTCGATTCGCGGATCGAGTTCCTCCGGCCCTTCAAGGGGAAGGGCGACGCGTATGTGCTGCTCACCGTCGAGCGGGCGGTTACACGGGTCAGTTGGGGGATCGAAAGTTCGACCCCGTATCCGATGAATATCCTGAAGCTGTTCGGGGTGATCGAGAAGAACATGAACCGCGACTTCAGCTTTGGGCTTAACAAGCTGAAGGGGCTTTGCGAACAGGGATAAGTATATTTGCGGGATGTTCGTTCTACCACTGCCGAGAACCTTTAATTCGGGAACCGAGATCACGCCGCCGGACTATTCCGACCACTACCTCTTTTTCGAACTGCTGAAACGACCCTACGAGACCCCCGAACGGCCCGCCAATATCGGCCTGCTGATCTCCGCCAAGGGCAGCTGCGGTTATTATGTCAACGGGGGCAAGAACCCTGTCGACGGCAACAAGGTGTTCTTTATCTCCCGGGGAAGCACACTCGCCATCCGCAATACGGAACGGGAGACGGCGCCGGTCCTGCTGTTCTTTCATTCGCGGCTGCCCGACCTTGTGCAGCACAGTCTGCTCTATGGCGGGGATGTCCTGCTGGAAAAACCCTTCGACAACCTGCCCTTCGATTTCTCCTGGCTCGAGCGCGTCCACATCGACGCCGAGCTGCATCGCACCGTTTTCTCGCTGATCGAACTGGGTGGCGGTTCGGGGTCGTTTGCGGCACTCCATGCGGATATGGTCATCCGGCAGTTGTTCGAGGACCTGCTGCTGAAGAACCAGGATGCTTATAAGCTGTCGCAAAATGTCCAGGCGGTGAAGCCTTCGACCCGGCTGGAGATCTTTAAGCGGATCTCGACGGCCCGGGACTGGATGGATGCGCATTACAATGCGGATATCACCCTGGAGGATATCGGCGGGGTTGCGGCGATGAACAGCCAGCATTTTCTGCGGATGTTCAAGCAGGTGTATAATATTACGCCGCACCAGTATCTTATCGATCTGAAATTGCGGAAGGCGAGGGCCTTGCTGGAGGGTACAGACCTGACCATCAACGATATATGCCAGGCTATCGGCTTTGAGAGCGTCTTCTCTTTCAGCGTTCTTTTCAAGGGGCGGTTCGGGGTGCCGCCGTCGGTTTTTCGGAAGGAGCGATAGGAGCCGCTGGAAGCGGCTCGACCGAAGGTCAGACATTAGCCGTCTGCGCGAATAGGGCTATTTTGGCCAGTAGGCCTATTCGCGCAATAAATGTCCATTTTCGATAAATCGTTTTGTCGCCGGCGGGGTAGATTTGTGGTAACAAAACAAAACGAACATGTCACAACTACCACCGGCGGATTTCAGTCAGTTCAAACTTCGGGTCAATGTCAAGACCAGCATCGAGAATACGTACCGGGCCTGGGCGAGTGTTGCAGGGCTTCACTCCTGGTTTATCGGGATCATGCATTTTACGGCGCCGAATGGAGAGCTCCGCACCGGCGAAGACCTTGTTCAGCCGGGCGACGAGTACATCTGTTATTCCCGGAAGAATCCCGCGAATGTGGTGGTGAAGGGGAAGGTGCTGAAGGCAAACGGGCGCGATCTCTTCAGCTTCACTTTTTCCAAGGAGTGCCCGGTCACTATCAGCATCTTTACGGAGCACAATGAAACGATCGTCGAGCTGATCGAGAGCAACCTTCCGACGGACGAGGAAACGATGCGGCGGCATTATGTCGGCGATTCGAAGGGCTGGATCTTCTATCTGACCAACCTGAAATCCGTGCTGGAAGGCGGGCTCGATCTGCGGAACAAGAACTTCGACATCAGCAACGTGATCACGCATTGACGTTTCTCACCACTGGAAGAGATCTTTTCACCTTTTAAAGCAATGAAAAATGAAACAGGAAGATTACCAGTGCAGCTTTACTGCTGCGATCGGCCCTGAGGAGGCAATTGAACATATCAGCGATGTATCGGCCTGGTGGGCGAAGAAGCTGGAGGGCTGCACCCGGCTGCTCCACGACGTCTTTACGGTCCATTTCGGGGACACTTTTGTCAGTTTCGAGATAACCGGGCTTGTTCCAGGGAGGAAACTGGAGTGGCTGGTGACGGACTGTTATCTCCATTGGATAAACGACAAACAGGAGTGGACGGGGACCCGCATTGTCTGGGAGGTGGAGGCCGCCGGGGATCAGACCCGCATCCATATGCGGCATGAGGGGCTGGTTCCTTCCGCGGAATGTTTTGCCGACTGCCGTCAGGGTTGGGATCATCATATCAAGGACAGCCTGCTTAAATATATGGAGGAGGAAGTGGGGATACCGGAATAAACGGGTCGGCGGCGGACAAGCGGAGGGATCGGCGGCGGACCTGGGAGATAGATTGCAGATATTTTTGGACCTTATCAAAAAAAGGCATACCTTTGTCCTGTTAATTTGAGTTTTGCATTTAGTATTTGATTAATTAAGTCTGCTTGTTTTTCTGCAATTTTAGTTAATTCTCCACTCGCTGCCTTCCTCAGATATTTTTAATCATTAATTGTTAAGTATGAACATTTATGTTTCTAATTTAAGCTTCAACGTGCAGGATGAAGACTTAAGAGAATTTTTTGCATCCTATGGTGAGATCACCTCGGCTAAAGTTATCATGGACAAGATGACCAACCAATCCCGCGGGTTTGGCTTCGTCGAAATGCCCGATGATGCTGCTGCTAAGAAGGCTATCGCTGAACTCGACGGTGCAACCGTTGAAGGCCGCGCTATCCGGGTTAACGAAGCACGCCCCAAAGAAGCAAGGCCTGCCCGTAGCAACGAGGGTAGAAATTACAACAACTCGAATAGCTATAACAAAAATAGGTATTAGACCTTTGTAAGGAATTCCAAAGAAAGCCCCGGTCATCCGGGGCTTTCTTGTTTTTCAACAGTTTACCAAAAGATAACCTTTCGGTAAACGGCGGCAGCGGTTTTCCAAATAATTTCGGGGTATGAAGAAAACGATTTGTATCCTTTCCCTGCTGGCCGGGTGCTTTCTCGCACAATCGCAAGACCTTGGTTCCATCGAACAGAACAGAGTAAAACTTCCCAATGGATGGTCGTTGACGCCGGTGGGCAAGACGCTGCCGCTCGGCGATCTTCCCCTGAATATTGCCGTCAGCAGGAGCCATCGCTACGCGGCCGTCACCAACAACGGTCAGAGCAACCAGACGATCCAGCTGCTGGATGCCAAGAATGACCGGGAGCTGGACAAGGTCTATATCAGCAAGGGCTGGGGCGGTCTGGCCTTCAGCGGGGACGAACGATATCTCTACGCGTCGGGCGGGGATAACAACTGGATCGTCCGGTTTTCCATCGCCGGCGACAAACTCGTGCCGAGTGATACGATTCGCCTGGGTGAGGCCTGGAGCCGGAAAAATCCAAGAGTCGCCATTTCGCCGACCGGTCTGGCGATCGACGATAAAAAAGGCGTGTTGTATGTCGTTACCAAGCAGGATAACAGCCTTTATGTGATCGACCTGGCGACTAAAGGCGTAAGCCAAAAGGTGGCGTTGGGGTCGGAAGCCTACACCTGTCTTTTGTCGGCCGACCGGTCAAAATTATACATCAGCCTTTGGGGCGGAGATAAAGTAGCGGTATACAGTACGAAGAAGAACCAGCTGGTCGACTCGATCGCCGTGGGCGATAACCCCAACGACCTCTGTCTCTCGCGCAACGGCCGTTATCTTTTTGTATCCAATGCCAACGACAATACCGTCTCGGTCATCGACTGGAAGAAGAACAAGGTCCTGGAGACGCTGAACACAGCAGTATATCCCACCGCGCTCAGCGGCACCACCAGCAATTCGGTTGCGTTGAGCGATGATGACAAGACCCTGTATATCGCCGATGCGGACAACAACTGTCTGGCGGTGTTCGATGTGAGTAAGCCCGGCGCCAGCCATTCCCTGGGGTTTGTGCCTACGGGATGGTATCCCAGCGTTGTGCGCGTGATCGACAGGAAATTATATGTCGCCGATGCTAAGGGGCTTAGTTCCCTTCCCAACCCCGGCGGTCCCAATCCCACGGGGCTGCGGGAGACCGTCCTTCTTCATGGCGGCGATCCTTCGAAGCCAAAGGCGGTTCAGTATATCGGCGGCGGCCTGCTGATGGGTGCGCTGAGCATCATCCCGATCCCCTCCGCGCAGGAGTTGTCGGTCTATTCGCAGGCGGTCTATCACAATACGCCTTATCAAAATGCGCAGGAGGTGAGTGCGGATGGCGAGGTGGGTAATCCCGTTCCGCACAAAGTGGGGGACTCCTCGCCGATCAAATACGTGTTCTATATCCTGCAGGAGAACCGCACCTATGACCAGGTGTTGTCGGATATGCCGGAGGGTAACGGCGATACCAGTCTTCTTTTGTTCGGCCGCCGGGTCACCCCCAATCATCATTCCCTTGCCGATAACTTCGTGCTGCTGGATAATTTTTATGTCGACGGGGAGGTGAGTGCGGATGGGCATAACTGGAGCATGGGCGCCTATGCGACGGATTTTATGGAGAAGAACTGGCCTACCAGCTATGGGGGCCGGGGCAGGGGGGCCGTCGGTGCGCCTGCGCTGAACAAACTCTATATCTGGGATCAGGCCAGCAGCTTCAAGGTCAGTTACCGGACCTATGGCGAATTTGTCAACGGCGATAACACGGCGCGGATCCCGGTGCTGAAGGACCATTTTGCGCCCGGGTATCCTACGCGGGACCTGCGGGACCCGGATACGATGCGTTACCGGATGTGGGAGCGGGATTTCGATTCGCTGGTTGCGCATCATGCGCTGCCGCGGCTGTCGACGATGCGGATGTTATCCGACCACACCGAGGGTACGGCCGCCGGCCGGCCGACGCCATTCGCACATGTGGCCGACAATGACCTTGCCGTGGGCAAGCTGGTCGAGCATATCAGCAAGAGTCCCATCTGGGCCGACTGTGCGATCTTTATCGTTGAGGATGACGCGCAGAACGGGCCGGACCATGTCGATGCGCACCGGACGACGGCCTATCTTGCCGGCGGTTATGTCAAGCGGCATTACCTGGATCATACGATGTATTCCACTTCTTCGATGGTGCGCACGATCGAACTGATCCTCGGGCTGCCGCCGATGACCCAATATGATGCCGCGGCGACGCCGATGTGGCGTTGTTTTGCCGCGGCTGCCGATGCCACACCCTTTGAGAGTCTGCCTTCGAATATCGACCTCCATGAGGTGAACCCCGGCGGGACGCGGCTTGCCGCGATGGCGCGTGGGCTGAATGTCTCGGAGATCGACCGGGTCCCCGATGCGCTTATGAATGCGATGCTCTGGAAAGCGGTTAAGGGCGAAGGGGTTCGCGTTCCGGCGCCGGTGCGGGCGGCGTTCGTGAAGGCGACGGAGAGTGGGGATGGGGATGAATGATCGATGGATCGCTACGCGAATTTTGTTTGAATATCCACCTTTTCGATGGTCAGGTTGACGCTGCGGGCGCCTTTTGGGCTTGTCCGGTGGATCATATTTTTTGGGATGGTGATGCTCGATCCTGGCGTTAATTCCATTGTCTGCTCCTTTGTTTCGATGATGACGATGCCTTCGACGCCGATGAAGGTCTCGTCGGAATTGGGGTGGGAGTGCCAGGGGTAGGGGGAGGTCATTACGCTCATTTTTACGACATGGTCGTTGACGTTGCTGAGGGTGGTGTTGAGATAGGACTCGGTGGTTGCGGTCGCGAGGAGGGCGAAGTCGGTTTTTTCGAGCATACACAAAAATAGGTTGTCAAGAAAGATTTTTAATCGAACGATCGTTCGATTATATTTGCAGCATGCAAATATTGATCATCGGGGCCGGTCCCACGGGCCTCGTCCTTGCCTGCGAGCTGGCCAGAAGGAAGGTCCCTGT
>NZ_DASYCH010000133.1:0-65137 GCF_036500295.1 Puia sp.
ATTCCCTGATCTTTCCGGCACATGAACAACACCATAACAACTCTTTTCTCTGCGCGGCGCTGGTGATGGGGCAGAGCAATATGGCCGCGGGCGCCACCATCGGCTCCAACCACAATTCGCGCAGTCCCGACGGAGAGATCGTGGCCGGCCGGGGTTTCTGGCCAGGGCTTTGCGTCAGCCTCAAACACAATTCCCGGTTTGCCTCCTTTGCCATCCTTGCGAAGGGCGATTATCCGGCGGAGTTGGATATCCCCGTTCCGTTTGCGTTGATCAGCAATGATGTGAGCTCCGATGAACTGATCGTGATGCCGGCTTACTGGTTCCTGCACAATATGTACGCCATTGCGCGCAACTCCTGGAAATACGTCGACCGGGACAAGCGGATCGACAAGACCCAACTGCTCGAATTCGATTTTCTGGCCCCCGACACTATCGGCGAGATGGTGGCCGCGCTGACGCTGTTGGAACGATATACCGGTCAGGCCCTGGTGAAGGCCGAAGGGCAGCGCCAAAAGGTTGCCGATGACGAACTGGTTACCCTCGGCGCGGCGTTGCTGCGCGATGATCCCGGAAAGGCAGACACGCTGGAGATCCTGGCCGAGGGCTGGGAGAACAGCGACCGGAAGATCCGGTTGGTAAAGGTGGCCCCCGCCTGGTCGATCTACCGCGAACTGGTCGCTTATCATGCCGCCAACCAATTGATGCGGCTGATCCGGGAAGAGAGTGTCGACAGCTTTGACGAATTGCTTCAACTGACCCCGTCGAGCCTCCCGCTGCAACCCTGGATAAATGTGGGCGGCCAGCTGATCCGCGAATCCCAACTGCAGCAACTGACCAGGCATATCCATACCGGTAAGGTAAAGAGTTGGGACCAGGTGCATCTTTTCTATCTGCGCCAGGGCGAGCAATATTCTTTTGACAAGCTTGTCCATGCGCTGGCGGCGTTGCGGGCGGTGACGGGTTTTTCGATCCGGCGAGCCGGCACCACGGGGTTGCGGCGGTTGCTCGAGGAGAGTGTCGCGACGAAGGAAAAGCTGACAAAGGATATCTATGCCTCCCGGGCAAAAGATTATACCAATCCCTTCCGGAAGATGGTGTACGAATCGACGGAAGAGATGAATGCGGTGGTGGGCCGGTTACAGGACAACAGTTTTATCCGGCAGGAGAAGGAAGCGCTGAAGAAGTATCGCAGGGAAGTGGGGGAGGCGGTGAAGCGGTGGAAGCTGTAGATGCTTCCCGCCCGAAGGCGGGAAGCATGCAAGTTACTTTTTGGTGCTGTCAGCAGGAGCTGCGGCCTTGAGCGTATCAGGCGCGGCCTTGGTAGCGGAATCTACGGTCTTAGCAGCAGAATCAGCGGTCTTGGCAGGGGTTGCGGCGGCTTCAACGCCACTGTTGTTGCAAGAAGTGGTCATAGCAGCGGCTATGACGAGAACGGCCAACAAATGCTTCATGGAAAGAGTTTTAAGTTTTTAATGATGGCAAAACTACAGTTTCTTTCTATTTCTTTCTAAAGAAAAGCCGGATGGGCACTCCTTTGTAGTTGAAGTTCTCCCGAAGTTGATTCTCCAGATAATTCTTATAAGGTTGTTTTACGTCGTCCGGGAAGTTGCAGAAAAAGGCAAACGAGGGGACGGCGGTGGGCAGCTGCGTGATGTATTTTATCCTGAGCGGGTAGCCTCTGACGACAGGGGGGTGATAGGATTCGATGGCCTTTAGCATCACCTCGTTAAGCTGGTTCGTCGGCACTTTGCGCTGGCGGTTGTCATAGACCTCGAGGGCGATCTCCACGGAACGGAAGATGCGGGTCTTGTCGGTGACGGAAATAAACAGAATGGGCACGTCGGTGAAAGGGGCGATCCGGTCTTTGAGTTGTTTTTCGTATTCCTTTGCCGTATTCGTTTCCTTTGCGAGCAGATCCCATTTATTGACCAGCAGGACGATCCCCTTCCCTTTTTTTACCGCAAGGCTAAAGATGCTCAGATCCTGGGCCGTGATCCCATTGGCGGCGTCGATCATCAACAGACAGACGTCGGCTTCGTCCATGGCTTTGATAGCGCGGATCACCGAATAGAACTCGAGGTCTTCATGAACCTTTGTCTTGCGGCGGATGCCGGCGGTGTCGATGAGGACAAAATCCTTTTTAAATAAATTATAGCGGGTGTGGATGGTGTCGCGGGTGGTGCCGGCGATATCGCTGACGATGGTGCGTTCCTGGCCGACGAGGGCATTGAGCAGGGAGGACTTGCCGACATTGGGCTGGCCGATGATGGCAAATTTCGGCAGGTTGTCGTCTTCGGCTTCCCCGCGGTCGTCGGGCATGAGGGCGGCGATGGCATCGAGGATTTCACCCGTTCCGCTGCCGGTCATGGAAGACAGGAAATAGATCTCTTCGAATCCCAGGCTATAGAATTCCGCGGCTTCGAGGAGGCGGTCACTGTTATCGACCTTATTGACGGCCAGAAATACGGGTTTTGTCGTGCGGCGCAGGACATCGGCCATGGATTCGTCGAGATCGGTGATGCCGGTGGCGGCATCGACCATGAAGATAAGGGCGTTGGCTTCGTCCAGGGCGATGAGCACTTGCTTCTTTATCTCGCGTTCGAATATATCGTCGCTTTCCGGGACAAAACCGCCGGTGTCGATGAGGTTGAAGCTCTTGCCGATCCATTCTGCAACGCCATACTGACGGTCGCGGGTTACGCCGCTGACGTCATCGACGATAGCCTTTCGCTGTTCGAGAAGGCGGTTGAAGAAGGTACTTTTTCCGACATTTGGCCGGCCCACAATGGCCACTGTAAATCCACTCATGATCTGAATCTATTAATTGTATCCGTATTCTTTTAAGAAGTTTTCCGTGTCGCGCCACTTGGGCCGTACTTTTACAAACAGCTCGAGAAAGACCTTCCGGCCGATAAACGCTTCGATGTCCTTCCGGGCATCCGACCCCAGCTGCCGGATCATTTTACCGCCTTCGCCGAGGATAATGCCTTTCTGCGATTCCCGCTGGACGATAATATCCGCCCTGATCTTGGTGAGGGTGGATTTCTCCGCAAATTCCTGGACCAGCACGGTGGTTTGATAGGGTATCTCGTCCCCATATAATAAGAAGACCTTTTCCCGGATCAGCTCGCCAACAAAGAATTTTGTGGGCAGATCGGTGAGATCGTCTCCTTCGAAGAAGGGTTCGCCTTCCGGGAGGAAGCCGAGGACGGTATTTAAGAGCATATCGAGGTTGGTCTTTTTTAAAGCGGAGATGGCAATGATCTGGCGGCAATAAGGTTTGCCGGTGAAGAACGCGTTTGCCTCGGCGAGGGTTGCGGCGGGGATGCCGTCGATCTTGTTGAGGACGACGACGGCGGGGGCCTTTAGCCGGAGGGCGGAGAAAAGGGTGTCGTTCTCTTCCCAGTTGTCGCGGATATCGAGGAGCAGGAGGGCCAGGTCGGCGTCCTCGAGGGAACTGCGGACGGCATGCATCATCTTTTCGTGGAGTTTGTATTTCGGTTCAATGATGCCGGGGGTGTCGGAGAGGATGATCTGGTAGTCCTTTTCGGTAAGGATGCCTTTGATGCGGTGACGGGTCGTCTGCACTTTGGGGGAGACAATTGCCAGCTTTTCGCCCATGAGAGCGTTGAGAAGGGTGCTTTTGCCGGCGTTGGGTTTGCCAAATATGGAGACGAATCCGGATTTCATTTTAGTGGTGCAAAGATATAGTTTTTGGATGGCTGATTTGGATGGCTGAGCTGTACCGGCACCTGCGGTGCCTGGCGGGGCCGATGATTGCCCCCTTCAGGGGCTGCAACACAAAGCGGGACCTCGGCAGCAACTAGCTAAAAAAAGCAGGGACCTACCGCCGAGGTCCCTGCTTTGTGTTGCGAAGGGTGGGATCGAACCACCGACCTTCGGGTTATGAGCCCGACGAGCTACCGCTGCTCTACTTCGCGATGTGGACGGCAAAGGTAGGGGGATTTGCCTTCTCAGCCAAATAAAAGTGGATTATGAGCTTTTTTTGACGACGCTGGCTCCGCTGGAACGGACATCCCTTACAATCGCATCGCCTTTATAAAAGACGGTACTCGCACCGGATAGATCGGCGTTCAACTCATTGCTGACGGTGATGCGGATATCGGAGGCGCCGGAGGCATGGATATTACAGTTCCGGATCGTCAGATCATACCCTTTTACATCGCTGGCGCCCGAGGAACGAATATCCGCCAGCCCGGAAACGGCCCCGGTGACATGGGCATCCGAGGCGCCGCTTTGCTCCAACCGAAAATCCTTTACGTTGATGGCCCCTTTGAAATCGCTGGCGCCGTTGAGGTCGACAGAGAAGTTATCGCCGGTAATGACCCCGTCGACAAAGACATCACTGGCGCCGGATGCGCTTAGCCTATCGAGGGTGGTGAAGCTGACGTAGGCTTTTATCTTTATGTTCCCGCGGGACCATTTATGGGTGTCGAGCGTAATCTTCAGAATACCATCTACCACATCCGTATGGATATATTCCCGCCATTTCGGGTCACTCGCACTGACGACCACCGCTTCTTCCTCCCCCTGGCTCAGGTAAAGATTGATCGCGTTGGAGACCTCGATGCCATGAAAGCCTTTTGCGGGCCGGACCTCGGCGTTCGGATCCTTTATTATGGTCTTTTGCGCATGAGCCGACAACATCAAAAAACTCCCTGCCAACAATAAGAAAAGCGATCTGCACATGGGTGGTTACTTTGAGCGAATATAAGTCATTTTAGTCCCTGCGGGAAACGCTGCCCGATCCGCTGGCGGAGGACTCCACCACGGCTCCCTGGCCTTTGTAATGGACGTCGCTGCCACCGCTGGCCCTTGCCCTTAGCTGCTTATTCACAGTAAGATAGGCGTCACTGCCGCCACTGGCTTCCACCTGGCAGTTATCCGCGGCCAGATCATAACCATGATAGTCACTGCCGCCGCTGGTATGAACATAAAGGGTGCCGGCCGTGCCGCTGACATAGGCATCGGCGCCGCCGGACTGGGTGATCGCAAGGTCGCCGACCGTGAACTTGCCGCGGAGGTCGCTGCCGCCGGAAAGCTGCACTTTCAGGTTATCGGCATGGATGCCATCCTGGATATAGACGTCGCTGCCGCCATGGGCCGACAGCTGATCGAGTTGCTTGCAGGATACGTAGGCTCTGAGCCGCCGGTGAGTGCGCAGCAGCCAGTGCAGGTTTTGGTTATCAATATAGATGCGCAGCGTGCCACCGGATACTTCGGTGGTGATGCGGTCGCGGTCCTCGGTATCGGCGGCGCTTACCGCCACGGCTTCTTCGTTACCCTGGTTCAGATAGAGATCGATGCCCGAGGAGATCTCGATGGCGTGAAAGCCCTGAACATTGCGTTTTTGGGCATTTTTATCGTTGATGACTTTCCCGTCCTGGGCGACCGAGAAAAGGGCGGCGAGGGTGAAAAGGCTGAGTAGTATAGTATTTTTCATATTGGTGGGACGGCCAGGGGGTCGCGAAAGTTACAAATGCCGCCGAAAAACACCTATCTTTGTGGCCTGTTCCTCGGGGTGCTGTCTGCCTACCGGCAGACGGCTGAGAAAATACCCGCAGAACCTGATCAGGGTAATGCCTGCGCAGGGAAGGTGATCTCCTCTTTTTATATTCCTCTCCTTTCGCGGCATTGCGCCTGGTGAACATACAAACCAGACGAATTATGAAGAAGATCTTGGCTCTTTTTAGCCTGTCAGCTGTTGTCGTGACCGCGTATTCCCAGACACCGGCGCCCACCAAAGTAAAGGACTCTTTAAAGCTGTTTTTGCAGCCGGTGGAAGTCCGCGCGCTTCGCGCCGGGGAAAAGGCGCCCTTTACAAAAACCGATATCGGCAAAAGAGAGATAGAAATGACCAACGTGGGTCAGGACCTGCCCTTTTTGCTGAACCAGACCCCCTCGGTGGTGATCAATTCCGACGCCGGAAACGGGGTCGGCTATACCGGGATCTATATCCGGGGCACGGACGATTCCCGGATCAATATGACGCTGAACGGCATCCCCTATAACGATGCGGAAGAGCAGGCCATTTTCTTTGTCGACCTGCCAGACTTCGCTTCCTCGGCCAACAGCATCCAGATACAGCGCGGAGTGGGCACCTCGTCCAACGGCGCGGGTGCCTTTGGGGCAACGATCAATTTTTCAACGAATGAGTTTAATGAAAAACCCTATGCCGAACTGAATAACAGCTTTGGCAGCTACAATACCTGGAAGAACACCCTTAAGGCGGGCTCGGGGCTTATCGACGGACATTTTACGGTGGACATGCGGCTCTCCCGGATCTCCAGCAACGGCTATATCGACCGGGCGGCCAGCGACCTGCGATCGTTATATTTCTCCGCCGCCTGGTATGACAAAAACTCGTCGATCCGGTTCAACATCCTGCAAGGCAGGGAAAAGACCTACCAGGCCTGGAACGGGATCCCGCAGGCCAAATGGGACGGTAATCTGCCGGCCCTGCAACAACACTACGAGAACAATATCGGGTCGCTGTATTTTACGCCGCAGGACTCGGTGAATCTTTTCCGCGGCAGCAACCGGACCTATAATTATTTCACCTACCGGGACCAGACGGATAACTATTGGCAGAACCACTATCAGCTGTTCTTTAATCATCAATTCAGCGACAAACTGTCGTTCAACAGCGCCGTTTTCCTTACCCGCGGATATGGCTATTACCAGGAGTATCATGACCAGGGCGATTTTTCCAATGCCAGCTATGCTGCTTATGGATTATCACCCGTCGTCATGGGCAGCGATACCCTGCAAAGCACCAGCCTTGTCCGCCAACGCTGGCTGGACAACTATTTCTATGGCAGCGTAGGCTCTCTGCAATACAAGAGCAATAACACGCAGCTGATGCTGGGCGGCGGCTGGGACCGGTATGACGGCAAGCACTACGGCAACGTCGTATGGGCCGCCGATGGCGGGTTCCCGGAGAACTACCGGTATTACAATGAGCCGGCGATAAAGATCGACTACAATGTATATGCCAAGTGGCAACAGCAGTTGGGCCCGCGATGGACAAGTTTTCTCGATCTGCAATGGCGTCATCTCGACTATGAACTGGACGGGTTTGACGACAACCCCTCGATCCTTGTGCATCCCCGCTATAATTTTATCAATCCGAAGGCCGGCATTACCTATACACATTATAACTGGCAGGCCTACTTCTCCTATGCGATGTCCGGTCATGAACCCAACCGGGATGATTTCGAGGCCGGGGTTAACGACCAACCCAGGGCGGAGCGGCTGCATGACTTCGAGCTCGGGATCCAACAGAAGGGGTTAAAGTATTCCTGGGGAGTGACGGGGTATTATATGCTCTATCATGATCAATTGGTGCTGACAGGCAAGATCAATGATGTCGGCGACTATACCCGCAGCAATATCGCGCGGAGTTACCGGCTGGGAGTCGAGCTGCAAGGCAGTGCAAAACCGGTAGACTGGTTTTCTTTCGACGGCAATCTTGCCTTTAGCCGCAACAGGGCCCTCGACTATGTCGAATACAACGATGACTATGACAACGGCGGCCAGGTGAGTCATTCTTACAAATCGACTGCTATCGCCTTCTCCCCTTCCATAGTGGGAGCGGCCACGCTCAATTTTATGCCGGTGAAGAACCTGACGATGAGTCTTCCGGCCAAATATGTCAGTCAGGAATATCTCGACAATGCCCAGCAGGCGAACCGGAAACTGCCCGGTTACTATGTGCAGAATTTCAGAGCCGTCTATTCGCTGCCGAATAAGATCGGCAAGCAGACCGACTTTATCTTTCAACTGAACAATGTCTTTGACAAACGGTATACCCCTAACGGCTATACCTACAGTTATGTATATGGCGGCCAGCTGGTCACCGAGAACTTCGTCTTCCCAATGGCGGGGACGAATTTTATGTTTGCGATAAACATTAAGTTGTAAATTCAGGGATGCTAAGATCCTTGCTTTTCGCGACGGGCATCCTGAGCGTCGGGATGACGTTGAATGCCCAGACCCCGGCCAAACGGCCCATCCGGCCGGCCGATATGTACCGGCTTCCCACGGTGAGTGACCCTCAGCTTTCGCCCGACGGCAAATGGGTTTCGTATAGCCGGTCTTCCATTGATTCCGTGAAGGATAGCCGCAATGCGGATATCTGGATGGTCAGTTGGGACGGCAGTCAGGATATCCAGCTGACCAGCAGCCAGGATGGTGAATCGAGGGCGCGGTGGAGTCCCGATGGCAAGTGGTTGTCGTTCCTGTCGGCGCGGGCGACGGCCAGTCCCGAAGTGAAGGGGGCGCAGGTTTGGCTGATGGATCGCCGCGGTGGCGAGGGCAAACGGCTGACGGAGCTGAAAGGCGGGGTCAGCGACTACGCCTGGAGTCCCGATTCGAAGAAGCTGTTGCTGACGCTGACCGATCCGGATCCCGAGGACAGCAGCAAGATCAAAACGACGAAGCCATACGTTATCGACCGGTACCAGTATAAACAGGATGTGGAAGGCTACCGGTATAAGAAGACCCATTCCCATCTCTACCTTTTTGATATCGCGACGAAGAAGATCGACACGCTGACCCGGGGCAACCTTGATGAGGGTTCGGCGGTGTGGAGCCCGGATGGGTCGGCTATCGCATTTGTCAGTAACCGGACCGCCGATCCCGACAAGAACGAGAACAGCGATATCTATATCATCGAGGCCCGCGCCGGCGCCACGATGCGGCAGCTGACCGACTGGAAAGGCAGTGATAACGGTCCGCGGTGGAGCCCGGATGGAAAATGGATCAGCTATACCCGATCGGTTTCCGAAGAGGATTACCATATGTATGATGAACCGGTGCTTTGTGTGGTGGCGGCTGCGGGCGGTGCACCACGGCTTCTCAGCCAGGCGCTGGACCGGCCGGTCATGAGTCCACGTTGGGCAAAGGATGGTGCGGCGATTGCCGCGCTTGTGGCTGACGATCGCGAGCAGTATGTGGCGACCTTTTCGGTAGCTGATGGGAAGATGACCAAGATCTGCGGCGGGCAGCGGGCGTTTAATTTTTTGGAGGCGGCCGCTGACGGCAGCTGGCTAACGATGATGAGTGACCCGCATACGCCGGGGGAAGTGTATGCGCTGGAAGCCGGGTCGCCCCGGCGGCTTACGCGGCAAACGGAAGCTTTTCTTGCGCCGCTGGCGCTGGCAACGGTAGAAGGATTTCAG
This sequence comes from Puia sp., assembly GCF_036500295.1. Lineage (NCBI taxonomy): Bacteria > Pseudomonadati > Bacteroidota > Chitinophagia > Chitinophagales > Chitinophagaceae > Puia > Puia sp. Next base: position 9,204 of record NZ_DASYCH010000133.1, read on the forward strand.
TCGAAGAGTGCGGACGGGACGATGGTGTCGGGGATTTTGTACCGGCCTGCAGGGGTCGCCACGGGTACGAAGTTGCCGCTGGTTCTGTTTATCCATGGCGGGCCGGTGGGGCAGGATGCGTTTGATTTCGATCTATCGCGACAGATGCTGGCCGGTGGAGGTTTTGCGGTCGCCGCGGTGAATTACCGCGGCAGCAATGGTCGCGGGCTGGCCTACAGCAAGGCGATCTCCGCGGACTGGGGGAACAAGGAAGTGATCGATCTGCATGGCGCGGTGGACTATCTGGTGAAGCAGGGGATCGCCGATGCGGATCATCTTGGAGTGGCGGGCTGGAGCTATGGAGGGATATTGACGGATTATCTGATCGCGTCGGACACCCGGTTCAAAGCGGCGAGCAGCGGGGCCGGGACGGGCTTTACGCTGTCACTATATGGGGTGGACCAGTATATCAACCAGTATAATAATGAGATCGGGGCGCCGTGGAAGGCGATCGACCGCTATCTGAAGATCTCCTATCCCCTGCTGAAGGCGGACAGGATCAAGACTCCGACATTGTTTATGAGCGGCGAAAAAGATTTCAACGTACCGACGGCGGGCAGCGAACAAATGTACCAGGCCTTGCGAACACTGGGAGTACCGACAGAGCTGATCGTTTATCCCGGACAGTTTCATGGGATCACGACGCCGTCCTATCAGCGGGACCGGTTCGATAGGTGGTTGGCCTGGTTTAAAAAATATCTGACCCCTTAATTCCCGATCCGGTCTACCCAGGTGAGCATGCCGCCGGTGAGATTCTTGACATTGGTAAAGCCGGCGGTCTCGAGGATCATGCAGGCCTGGCCGCTGCGATTGCCGCTGCGGCAGTAGCAAATAACCTCTTCGTCCCGCCATTTTTCAATATCGTCGGTGTCCATCATGCGCACGCGGCCCAGGGGCAGTAAGACACCCCCGATGTTGAACTCGTCATGTTCGGCGGGTTCGCGAACATCAACCAGGTGGAGTGATTCACCGGCATCGAGCCGGGCCTTTACTTCTTCTACAGTGATTGCTTGCATATAGTTATTTTATGATTATCGCGGAGTGGCCCCGGTGGTGTCCCGTGTCGGCCGTTGCGCCTGCAACCGGATATCGATATTCTGACCGGGGTGGATACGATTTGCCAATCCATCCTCGCTTGTCTGCGGCGGGTCCTGCCAGTAGATATAGGCTTCGGCGGAATCCCGGACGTCCTTACCCGGGACGACGGCGCCAAAGGAGAGACCCATCGAGTCGAGGCGGGCCTTGGCTTGTACATAGGTGAGGCCAAACAGATCGGGGACGATGAATCCCTGACCGCCGCCAATGCCGTTACCGAGTACGAGCGTGATCAGGCTGCCTTGCTGGATCTGAGTGCCGGGTTTGATCGCCTGTCCTTTATACTGTTGTTCGAGAACGGAGTTACGGGCAAAATCGGGCTTGAAGATGGTATCGCCCAGCTTCAACCCATATTGACGGAGGAACATCTCGGCATTGCGAAAGCTCATGCTCACGAGGTTTGGCATCTGGATAAAAGGCGCCTGAGAACGATTGATCGTGAGATAGATGGTCCGGTTTATCTTCACCTGGTTGTCGGCTTCGGGGAATTGCTTTACGACCTGGAGCGGCCGCATCGTATCATAATACGTCGAGGAGTCCTGGATCTGGACGTCGAAACCCTGGGTCTGAAGGCTCTTTTTGGCTTCGTCAAAGGAAAGACCGGTGACCGAGGGTATCTTCATCGTTTTACCATGCTGGGTCAGGAGGGCAAGGGAGCCAAGAAAGACCAGCAGGAGGAGCAAAAGGAGGACAAATCCTGCTAATATATTGACCCATAGTGGTTTGGAAGTGATAAACTTGAACATGGTTGTAAAATACGTATTTTTTTGAGCTATTTACGTGCCAGGGCCTCTTCGACGAGGGCGGAATAGAAATCCATTAATGTCCAGCCAAAGACCCGCAACTGCTGGGGGACAATGCTGGCTTCGCTCTGACCCGGAACGGTATTGATCTCCAGCATATAGGGCTCGCCCTTGGCTTCGTTATAAATGAAGTCGATGCGGATGATGCCCGAACAGTTAAATACCTGGTAAATCTTTTTGGCCGCGGCCCGGACCTTTACCGCGATGGATTCGTCCACCACGGCGGGGGTGGTCTCTTCGTTCAGGCCGGCGGTGTATTTCGCTTCGTAATCGAAGAATTCCTTCTTGCTTTTGACCTCGGTGAACGGCAGCGTGATGATCTCGCCTTTTGAGCGGAATACGCCGATAGTGAATTCGCGGCCGGGGATAAACTCCTCGATGAGGACCTGGTCGTCTTCCTTAAAGGCTTTCTCGATAGCGGGCCCGAGTTCTTCGGAGGCATTGTTGACCTTCGACATGCCGATGCTGCTGCCGCCGTTGTTAGGCTTTACGAAGACGGGGAATTGCAGGTGGCGGGCCGCTTCTTCGGGGCTTTCCATGCGGCCCTTTATAAGCAGTACCGAGCGGGCGACGTTGATGCCGCTGAAGGCGGCAACCGCAACGGTAAATCTTTTGTTGAAGGTGAGCGCCGAGACGGCGGCATCACAGCTGGTGTAGGGCAACCCAAGGAGATCGAAGTAACCTTGCAGTTTGCCGTCTTCGCCGGGTGTGCCGTGGATGCCGATGAGTACGGCGTCGAAGCGGATCTTTTTTCCGGCGATGGTGAGGGAGAAGTCGTTCCTGTCGACATCCATCTTTTTGCCATCGGATGTTGGATGAAACCAGCCATCGGGGGTGATATCGATCCGGTAAACGGTGTAGCGGTCGTAATCGAGATTGTTCTGGATGGTGATGGCGCTTTTATAGGAGATGACCGATTCACCGGAATACCCGCCGGTAACGAAAGCGATGTTGGGCTTCATTCAATAAAAGATTTTTGCAAAGGAACGGATTTTTTCCTGCGCCTATTGTGAAAAGTAGGCCCAGAAAAAAATATCAATGCGTCGCGAGCAGCTGCCAGGTGAGAATGTTATGGTGTAGAAATAAGAAAGGTGAAGGTTTCTTCAATCTCCTTCACCCTTTTACGACGGGAAATATCACCCGCCTATTTTTAAGTAGTACGAGGACTACTTTAACAAACACGGATTACTGATACCTAAGTTAGGTTTTTAGATGGACCTGGCCAAGTTTTTTTACAGGTGCAGCCGGTCTTTTTTTGCTAACAGGTCTTCTACCGTTTCGCGGTACAGCTCATCGGGAACGCAGCAGTCGACGGGACATACGGCGGCGCACTGTGGTTCTTCATGGAAGCCCTGGCACTCAGTACATTTGTTAGGAACGATGTAGTATGTATCGACGCTGACGGGGGCGTTGCGCTGATTTGCGTCGACAGAGGATCCATCGAGAAGAGTAAAGGAACCTTTTACGCTGCTGCCGTCCGCAATGGCCCATTCCACACCGCCTTCGTAGATGGCATTATTAGGGCATTCGGGTTCGCAGGCCCCGCAGTTGATGCATTCTTCAGTTATCTTAATAGCCATTTTTGTGAGAATTAGGGAGTGATTAAAGATTAACTTTGCGGTCTTGTCGCGGAGGGTGTCCTCCGGACAGCGTCCCTCCCGGGACTTAAGGCAAATATAATGTGGATTTATGTATTTCAAACAACGAATAGATTTATTGGCGCAGCTGGGAGAATACTGTCTTTCCGCGGCGCCCGCCTGGGAGGCAGCCAGGCATCGGGCGCATATAGGTAACGGCTGGTTTATCCCCGAGTTCATCGATGTGGCGGTGGGGCAGATTGCCACCCGGTTCCTGCAGCGGGATACGCTGGAGGCCTGGGCAGGTAGCTACGGGTTGGCGGCCGGCCCGGCGACACCCCGAACGGTTGGGTTGATCATGGCGGGAAATATCCCTCTTGTCGGATTTCATGACCTGCTGGCCATCTTTGTTTCCGGCCACCGGCAATTGATCAAACCTTCGGTCCGGGATGAGGTGCTGGTCCGCCACCTGGTCGATCAACTCATCGAAATAGATGGAAGGGTCGCGGACTGGATCGGGTTTGCCGACCGGCTGAACGGATGCGATGCCTATATCGCCACCGGCAGTAATAATTCGGCGCGGTATTTCGACTACTATTTTGGGAAGTATCCCAACCTGATCCGGCGCAACCGCACTTCGGTGGCGATACTGACCGGTGAAGAAAGCCCGGAGGAGCTCGCTGCCCTGGCCGATGATGTCAATCTGTATTTTGGATTGGGGTGTCGCAACGTTACGCAGATTGCCGTGCCGGAGGGTTACGACTTTGTCCCCTTGCTGAGCGTATTTGAGAAATATCAATTCCTCGCGGACCTGCCCAAATACAAACACAATTACGACTATCAGCTGACTCTGTTGATCCTGAACAAGAAATACTATATGACCAACGGGTCGATCCTGCTTGCGGAGGAGGCCTCGCCCTTCAGTCCCATCAGTGTTTTGCATTATGTGTATTACCGGCCGGGTGAAGCCCCGCCGCTGCCGGAGGCTTCTGGAGAGATCCAGTGTGTCGTCGGGCGCAATTTTCTTCCTTTTGGCCGCGCGCAACAGCCCGAGGTGACGGACTATGCGGACGGGGTCGACACGATGGCGTTTTTGAAGGGATTGTAATTTTTGACAGCCGGGGTGCAGGACTGTCAGGTGGAACTGAAAATTTGCCTTTTAATTCGTAATTTTATAGGCAATTGGGGTTAATCTACGAAGACCTTAGTAAAACATTTGTTAAACTAACCCGATGGTATAGAAATTGATCGATCCATGGCGTTAATTTGTTTCAGATAAAAATTTTCAAATGAGAGCAAAACAAGTAGTAGCAGTCATCCTGATCAGTGCTTCGACCGCTGTGGCTACCATGTGGGGCTATAATCATTTTACCGAAGGTAAGACGTATTACTACTCCACGCAGGACTCGGGTAAGATACCCGCCAATTACGCCAAGTTTTTTGATGGCACCCGTGGGAATGCGGCTCCTCCCGGTGATTTTACGGATGCGGCATCCGCGGCGATCCCCGCTACCGTTCATATCAAGACGAAGACGGTTCGCACGGTGAGCAATAATCTGCCCAAGCACAACCCTTTCTCCGATCTGTTCGGCATCGACCCCGACGATTTCTTCGGCAACGGGAATGGCATGCGCAGTCTGCCGGAGATGGCCTCGGGTTCCGGGGTGATCATCAGCAATGATGGATATATCGTAACCAACAACCACGTGGTGGATGGGGCCGATGACGTAACCGTCACCCTGAGCAATCGCAAATCTTTCAAGGCAAAAGTGGTCGGCACCGACCCTGCCAGCGACCTGGCGGTTGTGAAGATCGATGCGCAAAACCTGCCCTTTCTGTTATATGGCAATTCCGATGAGGTGAAAGTGGGCCAGTGGGTGCTGGCCGTCGGTTATCCCCTGACGCTGGAGACCACGGTCACGGCCGGCATCGTCAGCGCCAAAGGACGGACATTGGATATCAATCGCCGGCAGAGTCTATCCCCGGTCGAGTCTTTTATCCAGACCGACGCGGCCGTGAACCCGGGTAACAGCGGTGGTCCGCTGATCAACCCGGCGGGTCAGTTGATCGGGATCAACTCGGCCATCGCTTCCCCAACGGGCTCTTATGCCGGGTATTCGTTTACCATTCCGGTGAATATTGTGAAGAAGGTGGTGAACGATATCATGAAATTCGGTACCCCGCAACGGGCCTATCTCGGGATCTCCTATCCCCGCGACGATATGAGCGATGACCAGAAGAAAGAGAATAACATCAAGGATGGGGATGGCGTATATGTGTGGACCGTTACACCCGATGGTCCCGCGGCACATGCAGGTCTCAAACAAGGAGACCTCATCACCAAGTTAAATGGTGAAGAGGTGTTGACGGGCGCCGAGATGATCGGCAAGATCGCCACCTTCAGCCCCGGCGACAAGATCAAGGTAACGTACCGGCGCGACGGGAAAGAAAATACGATCCCCGTGACGCTGAGCAATAATTCCGGTAGTACGTCGACGGCCATCATCAAGACTTCCGTACTGGATAAGTTGGGTGGACAGCTGGAGACCCTTAGCAAGAAGGATGCAACCAGCCTGGATGTAAAAGGCGGAGTCGTGGTGAAATCCGTGACCGAGAACGGGCTGATGGACAAGAGCCGGATCCAGGAAGGGTTTATCATTCTGAAGGCAAACGGTGAAGAGGTGAAGAACCTGGAAGATTTTCAACGCATCGTCGGCAAGGCGAGCGGTACCGTGAAGCTCGAAGGGGTCTTCCCCGGCTATGAAGGAGTTTATACCTATCCGCTGAGACTTTCGGCGGGACAATAAGTTTCGAGGCTGGCCCTCTTGTGGTCAGCCTTTTTTTAGCTATCAATCTACGAAACTCTACGTATGAAATATCTTATTGCGCTTGTCGTCAGTTTCACGGTAATGCTGGGATTATTGCTTTCCCGGCGCCACCCGGGCAGTTATGCCCGAACGGAGACACCGCTTTATCAAACCCTCTATGCCGGCTATGACCTGTCTGCCGGCTCCGAGGGCCCGGCCGATTTTACAGATATGGCCCAGGCCGCAGTTGCGGCAACCGTGCAGGTAACGGCGAAGATCAGCGACGAATGGGGAGAGTCCGGCCTGTCGATGGGATCGGGTGCGATCCTTAGCGGGGACGGCATCATCGTCACCAATCAGCATGTGGTGAAGGGCGCGGAGGGCGTTACGGTCACCCTGAATAACCATCGGGCATACAAGGCAAGGCTTATTGGTGCGGATGCGGCCACCGATCTTGCCGTACTGAAGATCGACGCGCATGAGCTGACGGCATTTTCGTATGGGAATTCCGGCGACCTGAAGGTTGGGAACTGGGTGGTGGCGATCGGTTATCCGTTTGGGTTGGGGGCGACCGTCACCGCGGGTATCGTCAGCGCCAAAAGGGAATCGCTTATCCAGACCGATGCTGCGGTAAACCATGGCAACAGCGGAGGACCGCTGGTCGACGGAACGGGCCGGCTTATCGGGATCAATGCCGCCCTGGCTACATCGACAGGCGCCTATGTGGGGTATTCCTATGCGATCCCGTCGGTCACCGTCAAACGTGTAGTGAATATGATCCTTGGCGGCGGCAGCCCGAAGGTTACCCATTGATCTTTTCATAGACCGCGTAGCCCCAGCCCGGGAGGACCAGATCGCCGGCCGTCGACATATTCAGCCAGTTACCGCTAAAGACCTCGCGGAAGACCCCCTGGAGCAGTAATTGGGAAATGGGAAGACGCAATTCATCGGGCGAGAGATTCAGCACCACGACCACCTGATCGTCGCCGGCGCGGCGGGCAAAGGCGAAGCAGCGGTCGTCGAACGAGTTGTGGAGACGATGGAGAGTCACCGCCGGATCGCCGGATCGCAGGGCAGGGTTGCGTTTGCGAAGCTGGAGCAGGGTCCGGAAGAAGCCATGCAATTCGTATCTGCCGTTCCAATCGATTTGATCCTTGTCGAAGAATTTCAACCGCTTTTGATTGGGCAGTTCCTGGCCGCTATAGATCAGCGGGAGGCCGTTCCAGGTACAGCAGAGGACTGCAAAGGGCCTGGCCATCATCCCCATACGTTCGAATTCGCTGCCGCTGTGGGAGTTCTCGTCGTGGTTGGTGGTGAAATAGACCCGGAGGCCGTCTGCGGGGAACATCGTATCGTAGTAATCCAGCACTTCATCGAGCCCGGCAACGGGTGATTCATGGCGCCATACGGCCTCCATCTTATGCAGGAATTTCCAGGTATAGGTGGCGTCGAAAACCTCATGATAGGCTATCTCTTCACTCTCAGCAAGCCAGAACAGGGGCTTTATCGGGTCCAGGACTTCGCGCGCCTGTTTCCAAAAATCCAGCGGCACGAGCATGGCCATATCGCAGCGGAAACCGTCGACGCCGGTCGTTTGGATCCAGAATCGCAATACGTCGATCATAGCTTCCCGCAAGTGAGGGTTGTCATAGTTGAGATCGATCACATCCGCCCAGCCGTGCGGATCGAAGAACTGGCCGTCCTGGTTGCGCCGGTAGTAGTCCGGGTGTTCGCGGGTCCAATGATGGTCCCAGCCCGTGTGATTGGCGACGATGTCCAGGATCACGCGAAACCCGAGGGTATGCGCTTCCTTGACCAGGGCGATGAAGTCTTCCATCGTCCCGTATTCGGGGTTGATGCTGGTATAGTCCGAACAGGCATAGTAGCTGCCGAGCGAGCCCAGGCGTTTTTCCCGGCTGATGGGGGTAATGGGCATGAACCAGAGGATGTCGATGCCCATGTCCCGCAGCCTGGGGAGTTCCCGGGAGAAGGCCTTGATCGAGCCTTCGGGGGTATATTGGCGAAGGTTTATTTCATAGATGTTGGATGAATAAATCCAGTCTACCGGGCGAAATGTCTCACTCATGGCTGATTAACGGCATTTTGCGCCTCAAGGTATGGGAAAAAATACCTACCGGCGCAAAATATCTTATGTCGGTCCTTCGGACAACGGGCCTGTGGCCCGTTTTGTTGCCAGCCGAAGGTATGCCGAAAACGGCTATTTTCTGCCTTTCCGGGCCCGGCTATTTCGTACTTTTACACGGCATGAAGACCTTTGATATACCGATCATCTACCGTAGCCCGCTGATCTCCGCCATCAAGAATAAGCGCAAGCAGCAGGATAAGTTGAAGAAGGATTTTACCCCTACCCTGCTCGATCTTGGCGGCTTGCAGGTCTATCTCGCGAGACATTTCGGGTTTTGTTATGGCGTGGAGAACGCCATCGAGATCTCTTTCCGGACGATCGAGGAGAATCCGGAGCGGCGGATCTTTCTATTGAGTGAGATGATCCACAACCCGCAGGTGAATGCCGATCTGCAATCTCGCGGGGTTCGGTTCCTTCAGGATACGCATGGGAGGCAGCTGATGCCCTTTGAGGAGCTTACGGCGGAGGATATCGTTATCATCCCTGCCTTTGGGACGACGCTGGAGATCGAGCAGCAGCTGCGGGCAATCGGTATCCAAACGGAAAAATACAATACGACCTGTCCCTTTGTCGAAAAGGTCTGGAACCGAAGCAGCCAGATCGCGCAGAAGGATTATACCATCATCGTTCATGGCAAGCCGGGACATGAAGAAACGCGGGCTACTTTTTCGCATGCGGCGGCCGAGACGCCGACGGTGGTGGTCAGGGATATGAACGAGACAAGGGTACTGGCGCAATATATCAAAGGGGAATTGCCGGTGGATAGCTTTTACCATCGGTTTAAAGGTCAGCATAGCGAGGGCTTCGATGTCGGGCGTGATCTGGAGCGGATCGGCGTGGTCAATCAGACCACGATGCTGGCGAGCGATACGCAGGCGATCGCCGACTATCTGAAGCAGACGATGATCGGGCGGCATGGACTCACCGACGCAAATGTCGGAGATCGCTTTGCCGATACCCGGGATACGCTGTGCTATGCGACGCTGGATAATCAATCGGCCGTGACGGGATTACTTGAAGTGGAGGCCGATCTGGCCATCGTCGTCGGCGGTTATAACTCCTCCAACACTTCGCATCTGGTGGAATTGTGCGAGGAAAAGATGCCGACCTATTTTATCTCTTCCGAGGAAAAGATCCTCTCGCCGGAGGAGATCCAGCATTATGATTTTCATTCCAAAACCGAAAAACGGCAGATGGACTGGCTGCCGGAGCGGCGCCCGGTGCGGGTGTTGATCAGCAGCGGGGCCTCCTGTCCGGATGCCCTGGTAGAAGCGGTGATCCGGAAGATCGCCGGTTACTTCGATGCCGCCGAAACGATCGAATCGCTGGTTACTGCATTTTAAAGGACTCGAGGAATTTTGTGTTGAAATCGCCGGAGCGGAAGCGTTCGTCTTTCATCAGCTGAAGATGGAAGGGGATGGTCGTCTTGATCCCTTCTATGACGTACTCGCTGAGTGCGCGATGCATGGTATTGATCGCTTCTTCCCGGGTACGGGCGACGGCAATGATCTTTGCGATCATGGAGTCGTAGTACGGGGGGATCGTATAGCCGGCGTATGCATGTGAGTCGACGCGAATGCCATGACCGCCCGGCTGATGAAGCACGTTGATACGGCCGGGTGAGGGCCGGAAATCGTTGTAGGGGTCTTCGGCGTTGATCCGGCATTCGATGGCATGCATCTGAGGCTCGTAGTTAAGCCCGCTGATGCTGTCGCCGGCGGCGATCTTGATCTGTTCTTTTATCAGGTCGAAGTTGACCACTTCTTCGGTGACGCAATGTTCCACCTGGATCCGGGTATTCATCTCCATGAAGAAGAAGTTGCGGTGTTTGTCGACGAGGAATTCGATGGTCCCGACGCTTTCGTAGTTGATGGCGGAGGCGGCTTTTATCGCGGCGTCGCCCATGCGCTGACGGAGTTCGGGCGTCATGAAAGGAGAAGGAGATTCCTCGACGAGTTTTTGGTGACGGCGCTGGATGGAACAGTCGCGTTCACTCAGGTGGCAGACCTTCCCGTATTGGTCACCGGCGACCTGGATCTCGATGTGCCGGGGTTCTTCTACGAATTTCTCCATGTAGATGCCGTCATTCTTGAAAGAGGCGCCGGCTTCGGCCTTCGCCGTATTATAGGCCCGCTCCATATCAGCCTCTTCCCAGACTACGCGCATCCCTTTGCCACCGCCACCGGCGGTCGCCTTCAGGATGATGGGGTAACCGACCTCTTTGGCCATGCCTTTGGCCTGGTCGAGGCTTTCCAGGAGGCCTTCGCCGCCGGGAACAACGGGTACGCCCGCCTTGATCATGGTCTCTTTTGCGGTGATCTTATCCCCCATGGAGTTGATCATCGCGGGGGTGGGTCCGATGAATTTTATTTCGTGCTCGCCGCAGATCTCGGCGAAGCGGGCGTTCTCTGCCAGGAAACCGTAACCGGGGTGGATGGCATCCGCGTTGGTGATCTCGGCGGCGGCCATGATATGAGGGATGTTGAGATAAGAATCGAAACTTGCCGGTTTTCCGATGCACACGGCTTCATCCGCGAACTTGACATGCAGGCTTTCCTTATCCGCCGTGGAATAGACTGCCACGGTCTTGATGCCCATCTCGCGACAGGTACGAATAACCCTGAGGGCAATCTCTCCTCGGTTGGCGATAAGTATCTTTTTAAACATTCTTGCTTTTTTGTGGGATCAATCAGGGTTCTACGAGGAAGAGAGGCTGGTCGTACTCAACAGGGGAGGCGTCCTCTACCAGCACCTTTATAATCTTTCCGGAGATCTCGCTTTCTATCTCATTGAAGAGTTTCATCGCCTCGATGATACAAACCACCTTACCGGGGGCAATCTCATCGCCGATGTTGATGAAAGAAGGTTTGTCCGGTGACGGGCTACGGTAGAACGTACCGATCATGGGACTTTTTATAGTAATGGTATTGCCGGCCGGAGGTTCCGCTGCCTTGGCGGATTTGTCTGCCGTGGGAGCGGTCTGGGGTTGAGGCGGAGCCACCGGCACCGTAGCCATCATGGAGGCCATCGGCTGGGCGTGTACGGGGGCCGCGATCAGTTGCTGAACCGGCTCTTCTTTTTGCTTGATCGTCAGTTTGAATCCTTTCTCCTCGATGCTCACTTCGCCGATATTCGATTTGTTGATCATTTTAATCAACTCCTGAATCTGTTTAAAATCCATATTGACTGAATTTACAGTTTAATTGGGCGGCTAAAATAGGGATTATAGCTAAATATACCCAAAAACACCGGTGAAAATAAATATTTTACACCTTCAGTCGATGACCGAAGGTGTGAAAGATAGTTCCTCAACATTTATTTTACCCGCTCGACGTACTCACCGGTTTTGGTATTTACGCGGATCAATTCCCCTTCGTTGACGAACAAAGGGACGTTGACGGTTGCACCTGTTTCGACGGTGGCAGGCTTCAGAGTACGGGTGGCCGTATCCCCTTTTACTCCCGGTTCGGAATAGGTGACGGCAACGACGATCTTGTCGGGTAACTCCACGCTCATCGGCTGTTCGCTCTCGGTATTGATAAGAACAGAGACTTCCTGGCCTTCCTTGAGGAATTGGGGGGCATCGATCAGTTGTTCCTGCAGGGCTATCTGTTCAAAGGTTTCGTTGTCCATGAAGTTGTAGCCGGTGTCGTCCTTGTAAAGATATTGATAGGCTTTTCTTTCTACGCGGACGGGATGGATAGTGTCACCGCTGTTCCAGGTCTTTTCGATGGATCGGCTGTTGTCCACCCCTTTCAGTTTGGCCCAGACTTTTGCTGCGGCCCGGGCGGTCTTATTCTCCCCGAACTCCACAACGGTATACAAACTGCCATCTAATTTGATAATCATGCCACGACTGATGTCTGCCGTATTTGCCATAAAAGCGGTAGTATTTTTTGAGATTTAATTTGAACCCCTCCTTACCAGGCGGCGACGGCTAAAAAAACTAGCAGGACCGTCTCCGGGTAGGAAGGGGCAAATTTACATCAAATTAAAGTATATGGCAAACTTCGCCGAAAAAGGACCTCAGAGCGGTTTTTGAGTCTCCTTTGGAGTCCCTTTCATCGCAGATTTTGTGGTGATCCTGAGTACCCCCTTTTTCGCAGCCTCGGGGCCATAAACAGCGGCGGCGGTCGGGTCTTTAATGACATTTATGGAGGCTATCATCTCGGGATCGAGCAAATTTGCCCAGTTGGTACCCATCGGCAGGCGAACACCATCGATGATATACAGAGGGTTGAGATCGACGTGATTGGGTAGTGTCGCCGTTGGCAGCGGCGAGTGCTTTTTCGCATAGTCCTTTGTTATGACGGCGATGATGCCGTGGGCGCCTTTTTCCCCGAACAGGTGAAAAGCCTCGTCTCCTTTTATAACGTCGATCGAGGCGATATTGTTCGAATAGTCACGAAGCGAGTCTTTTGACCAGTCCTCCCTTACCACGCCGTTGACGACAAGCAGCGCTTTATTCAGCTCCATGTTCCCGGGCCCGGCGTCGATGCGGATTTTCATATTGGCTTCTTTGGGAACGGTGTCCGCCGGCGACGCCGGCGGTTGTTTGCTCGTGGGTGCGGAGCCGCCCGGGACGGGTACGCAGGCGGGCAGCTTGCCATAGAGCTTTTCGAATGCGGGGCGTTCTTTGGGATCGTTGTTGTTCTCCATGTCGTAGACCTCCGCCTTCCCCGCGGAGGAAACGGCGATGACCCGACTGTCGCCGGGGAAGATAATGGCCCGGGGATCCCCGCCGGTAGGATGGAATTCTTTCTCCGCCTGGCTGGAAATAGCCGCCCAGCGGTCGAGATAGCCTTTACCTGCCGGACGCCCTTCGGGGCGCATAAACCAGGGCATAGCGCCATATTTTTTGTCCATGTCGGCCAATGTGGGCCCATCGGGATAGCCATACCGTTCTGCCGTTCCATCGGAATGAATGACAAGCCGTTGTTGCCGGCCTTCGGTCAGATAGAACAGCGCCACGTCGGGATGACTCGTTTTCATGTCATTGAACCGGTTGATCTCCACATTCTGCTGCAACACTTTCGCCAGTTGCCTTTGGGCGTCCGCGTAAGTGGGGTCCGCCGGAGTCGTCCCATCGAAATCGGGGATCGCTACGAACATCCCTTTCATCGGGACGGATGGGGTTTCCATTGGGGCCACATCGAGCATTCCTGTTGTCTTTTTCAGGGCAGGCCAAAACCGCTCCTCTTTGATACTCGGATATCCTTCCTTGCTATAATCAAGATGGATCCTCACCGAGTCGGTGGAAACCAGGATCTGCAGTTTGTAATATCCGTTGGCATCAGTGGTGGTTTGCAGCCCGGTGCGCTTTTCCCGAACAACGACGCCGGTCAGCGGAGTTCTTGCCGGAAGGGCGATCACGATGCCCGCGGCATTGACATAGACGGGGCCGGTCCTTTGGAGCCCGAACCCGGGGACCCGATCGCGGAAAGCCAGGAACAGGATGGACAGTAAGGGTAAGAGGAATAAGAATTTCAGGAGGTGGAGGCGGGCGCTCCGAATCTTGTTCATCATGACAATACGTTTTTTTAATGAGGAAAAATTAAAGTTGTTGGCCAGGCGATACTGGGGGTGGCCCACCACCTTCAGCAGATGATATTGATATCCCTTTTTGTCCACTCCATTGTCCAGCACTTTTTGGTCGGCGATGAATTCGAGGTTTTGGCGGATGGAATGCCGGATCAGCCAGGCAAAAGGGTTATACCAGTTGAGGACGGTGATGAATTCGGCCAGCAGGATGTCGAGGGTATGGCGCTGGCGGATATGTACATATTCGTGGAGGATGATCTCCTCCCATTCCTTTTCGCTATGCAACCGCTGATTGATATAGATGGCATTGCCAAAGGAAAAAGGGGTGATGTTGCTATCCACCTGGTAGATGCGGATATCCGTGTCGCTAAGGAGCCGAGCCTGCCTGCGGATGTTCACCAAGGATCGCCAACGGATAAGGATACGGGAAAGGAGAAAGATCATGCCGGCGCCGAGCACGATCAGGACGATGGTCCAGGGGTCCCAACCGGTGGTTTGTTGTTGGACGGCGGCATTTGCCGGAGCGTAGTTCGCGATCGTGGGGATATATTGGATCACCAGCGGCCGGCTGGCCGGATCGCGTTCGGCCACGAAGGAACCGATGTCGATAAAGGGTATTAAAAAGGAAAGCAGGGAATAGCCCAGCAAATACCAGCGGTTCAGGGTATAGAACGTCAGCGGCCGAAGGACCAGCCGGTAAAAGAGCCAGGCGACGGACAGGCTGATGGACAGCTTCAGCAGATAGATGATGATGGATGGCATAGACAAGATTTAACAGGTACTATTTCGATGCTTGCTTTTCGATGAGATCGATTATCTCCTTTAGCTCTTTCGGGCTGAGCTTTTTTTCTTCGAGGAAGAAATTGACCAGCTGCTTATAGGAATCGGCGAAGTATTCTTTTACAAAGCCATTCATGAATTTTTTCTTGTATTCGTCTTCCGAGATAAGGGGTTTATAGAGATATGCGTTGCCGATGAGGCGGCCGGAAAGGAATCCTTTCTTCTCGAGATTCTTGATGGTGGAGGCCAGCGTCGTGTAGGGCATAACGCCTGAGGGCATGTTCTCGAGAAAAAGCTTGACATTGCCCTCTCCGGTCTTCCAAACGGCCTGCATGGCCTGTTCTTCCTGGCGACTTAATTTTTCCATGATAATTACGAGGTTTTCGTAAAGCTACGAATTTTTCGTAACTCCTAAATAAAAAATCCCCTTTTTCGTTTATAAACTATTTTTACACTGGATTTCCCTTGTAAACTATTCATATAAAGATGAAAAAAGCATTCCTCGTCCTGATCGCTATCGCCTGTTTCAGTATCCTTTCCGCCTCCGCCCAGCCCACAAAGCCAAACCAGCCGGCCACCGACTCGGCCAACGCTCAGGCGCCGTTTATGCGGTTTCCCACGATCCCGCCTTTTCATTTGCTGAAACTCGACAGCAGCAGCTACCTGACAAAGGATGATGTAAAGAAGAACCGGAAGACGATCATCATGTATTTCAGCCCGGACTGCGAGCATTGCAAGCATGAGATAGAGTCTTTTCTCGCGGACTGGCGCAAGTTCAAAGATATCGAGCTCGTGATGGCCACCTATCAGCCATTTAGTGAGTTGAAGGATTTTAACACGCATTACAAGATCTATGAACACCCGAATATCCTGATCGGCCGGGACGAGAAATTTTTCCTGCCGCCTTTTTACAAGATCCGCAATCTGCCTTACCTCGCCCTGTATGACAAGAAAGGCAACCTGATCACCACTTTCGAAGGAACCCAGAAGGTGGAGACCCTGATGGATGCTTTCAAGCCAAAGAAATAGTCATCAATTTTATCACTCAAATATTTTAACAGATGAAAGTTACGGTTGTAGGCGCCGGCGCCGTAGGCGCTACCTGTGCCGATAATATCGCCCGTGCAGCATTGGCAGAGGAACTTGTGTTACTCGATATCAAGGAAGGACTAGCCGAAGGCAAGGCGCAGGACATGATGCAGACAGCGGCTTTATTGGGTTTTGACACCCGGATCACGGGAAGTACGAATGATTATTCCAAAACGGCAGGCAGCGATGTGGTCGTGATCACCTCGGGTCTCCCCCGTAAACCGGGTATGACCCGCGAAGAATTGATCGGTACCAATGCCGGGATCGTAAAGGGTGTGGCTGAGAATATCCTGAAGCATTCGCCCAATGCCATTCTGATCATCATCAGCAATCCGATGGATACGATGACTTATCTGACGCTGACCTCCACGGGTCTGCCGAAGAACCGGATCATCGGAATGGGCGGCACACTCGACAGTGCGCGTTTCAGATATCAGCTTTCCCAACATCTGGGTTGCAGCCCGGCCGATCTGAATGCCGTTGTGGTCGGCGGCCACGGGGATACGACGATGATCCCGCTGATCCGGCTGGCTACCTGGAACAGTGTGCCGGTGACAAAATTCCTGAGTGCGGAACAGCAGAAGTCGATTGTAGCCGACACCATGGTTGGCGGCGCGACGCTGACCAAACTGATCGGCACGTCCGCCTGGTATGCTCCGGGCGCCGCGGGCGCCGCGCTGGTGGAAGCGATCCTGCGCGATGAGAAGAAACTGTTTACGTGCTGCGTGTCGCTGAACGGGGAGTACGGTCAAAAGGATATCTGTCTTGGCGTTCCCGTCGTTATCGGCCGGAATGGTTGGGAGCGGATCCTGGATTTCGGGCTGAATGCGGACGAGCAGGCGATGTTCAACAAGAGTGCAGAGGCCGTACGCAGCATGAATGATGTATTGAAGACTTTATAAGATCGTTTCAATAGTTGGCAGCCGCCCTTCGGGGCGGCTTTTTTTTACCCTTTATAGCCAGATATAGGCGCCGATCATCAGCAGCGTGGAGGCGAGGGCGAGGGTTACAAAGTAGAGAAGGGCGATACCCAGGCCTTTAAAAAGGGTTAGCCAGAAGGATTGCCGATACATCCCATGCAGGGCCGCCACCAGGTACACAAAGGCCAGGATCAGCGACAGCACGGCGAAGATAATCTCGGTCCATTCTCCCGGAATGAGTTTTCCGGGCAAAAGAAAGAACCCGAAGAGCAGGAAAACGAAAGAATGGTAATGAACGGAAAAAATGGCATGGTTGACATAAAAATAGGTCTTCCGGCTATAAAACCATCCTACGTATAACGCGAACAAGGGCAGAAGAACGAACATCAGCTTGGGGATATCGTGACTGATATCGATCGCGATATGGATCCTGGCGGTGCCACGCCGTTCCTTTTGCTCGATATTATGCCGCAGGATCCAACGCATGGTCCCTTTTTCTTTCGCGCTGTCGGGAAGGGTCCGCTGGACGGAATCGAACTCATGGATGTTATTGTATTTGTACTCCGACATGTCGATGATCACTTCGCCGAAACCCATCGTCAGGTTCAGCGATTCGTCTTTTGACTTTTTATCATTTGCCGTATCGAGGCGGGCTGCCAACTCGCGGTTAACCGTTCCGCGAACGCTGTCGGGAGCGGCCGCCCGAAGGCTGTCGGCCAGGTGCTGGCGGTAACTGTTGAGGGCCTGTTGATGGTCTCCCTGGTCGGGCTTGTGTTCTTTCCTACCCGAGAAAAGCGCGAGGAAGAACATTGCCGAAATGAAGATGTACATCCTGATCGGATTCAGATAGGTCATCCGGCGGCCGGCGACATATTCGCGGGTGAGAAAGCCGGGACGGAAGAGCAGGTCTTTGAGGGTGATGAAGAGCTTTGAGTCGAAATGGGTGATATCGGCGAAGAAATGGCCGACGATATGGCCGACACTCTCTTTTGCTTCGAGGTTCTCCTGGCCGCAGCGGGTACAGAACCGGTCTTCGACCGTGGCGCCGCAGTTGAGGCAGGTCTTGTCATGACGGAGATGGTGGCGGCTCACTTGGCGGTTTTTTTCTAAAAATATTGAAAAATCTGATCCATGGCCTGTTGTTCCATACATTTAAAATGCCCCTTTGGACATTTGCTGTAACCGATCTTCGAACAAGGCCGGCAGGAAAGGCCTTTTATTTCCATGAGGCGATGGGGGTTTTCGCCGAGAGGACCGCCCCGGTAGTGGGATAAAAAATTCTCCCCATAATAAGGGGTCATTCCAAACTCCGGTACGGTGTTTCCCCAAATGGAAATGATGGGGCGTTTGAAGGCCGCGGCGATGTGCATGAGACCGGTATCATGGGTCACGATGAGTTTGGCCTGACGGACGAGGCCAGCCGATTCGTTGAGATTGAAAAGTCCGCAGGCGTTGTAGATCTTTACCGGGTCGATGGCGGCGAGCTTTTTGGCCGTTTCCGCATCCTCGGGTCCGCCAAGAAGGATGAGCGGGTGGCGGGTTTCGCGGCAAAGCGTCTCCAGTTTGTGCAGGGGAAGCCGCTTGGTGGCCAACGCCGCGCCGATCACCAGACCGATATAGCCGGCCTGATGGGACGTGGGGATATCTTCGGGTTTCAGCTCGTCCTCTTTTGGAATAAAGTAGTCCAATCCCGCACCGTCGTTCTTTATGCCGAAGGTGCTGAGGGTGTCGAGGTACCGGTCGACAATATGCACCGGAGGAAGTTTGTTTATCTTAAAATTCGTGAGGAGCCATTTTTTGATATTGAGCTTGTCGAAGGAGAAGGCCTGTTTTTTGAGGCGGCGCTTTACTTTAAGCGTTCGCAGGTTGTGATGAAGATCGATGACATAATCGTAGTCTTCGGATCTTAATGTTTCGATCAGCGCATCGAGGTCCTTGTCGAGACAGTGGATCTTGTCGACATAGGGATTTGCCTGCAGGATCGGCCGGAAGGCGGCCTTTGTGAGATAGTGCACCTCGGCCGTCAGTACCTGCTTCTTCAGACAGCGCACCACCGGTGTGGTGAGGACGATGTCCCCGATGGAACTGAAACGAATGATCAGAAATTTCATTCTTATAAAGGCTCAATATAGTTCAATTCCTTGCCATAGGTCTCTTCGGTCAGCGCGAGGGCAACGAAGGCAATGGCGAAAACGATGATGCCGGTGATCCAGCCGCTCTTATAATAGCCCTGTGAGGGGATCAGGGATTTGAACAGCAAGGCTACCAGCGCCAGCGAGCCGCGTGCCATGTTGGGAACGGTTGTCGCGACGGTGGCGCGCATATTGGTGCCGAACTGTTCGGCGGCCATGGTCACGAACATCGCCCAGAACCCGGTGCCGAATCCCAGGATCACGCAGACCCAATAGACGGTATTCGATGACGCGCCCTGCAACAGGAAGAACCAGATAACGCCGATGACCGAGATGATATGAAAGACCCAGAGGGATAGTTTACGGCTTTTGAGCCACTGGCTGATAAAGCCGATGAGGACGTCGCCCACCGAAATGGCCGCATAGGCGACCATGATGCCTTTCCCGGGGTCTACGGGGTCCCTGACCTTCATGATACTCGCGAATTTATTGGAGAAGGTGATCAGGATGCCGATGACATACCAATTGGGCAACGCAATAAGGATCGAGGTCAGATATTTCTTAAGCCGGCGTCCATCGGTAAATAACAAATGAAAATCGCCTTTGCGGACGTTGCTCTGATGGATGTTCTTGTACATTCCCGATTCGAGGATGCCGACCCGGAGCAGGAGCAGGAGGAAGCCGAGGCCGCCACCGATAAAATAACAGGTACGCCAGCCTTCAGGGTTGTCGCGGAACATCACGTTGATGAAATATGCGAAGACCGCGCCGCTGAGTCCGATTCCCGCGACAAGCGAGGTAGCCAGGCCCCGTTTTTCCTTCGGCATGATCTCGCTGACCAGGGTAATACCCGCGCCCAGTTCCCCGGCAAGACCGAGACCGGTGACAAAGCGGACGACGGCATATTGCCCGACGGTATGGACGAAGCCGTTGGCGATGCTGCCCAGCGAGTACAGGATGATCGACGCAAAGAGGACCCGGAGACGGCCCTTTTTATCACCAAGGATCCCCCATACGATACCGCCGATGAGCAGGCCGATCATCTGAATGTTGAGGATGTCGGTCTTATCGATATCTTCCTGGCTGATGCCAAGCGATTTAAGGGATGGGATGCGGACAATGCTGAACAGCAGCAGATCGTATACGTCGACAAAATAACCCAGTGCGCCGACAATGACTGCCAGGTTGAAGAGAGAAGGTGATTTTTTCTCCATGTGAGATTATGATTTTTTATAGGGGTCTTCCACCGAGGTGCTGTCCTTCCGGCCGAAAAATATCTTATAGAGAACGGGAGCGGTCGTGATGACCACGATGCCGATGACGATGATCTCGAGATGCTTTTTCAGATCGAAATTCCATTTCATCAGGATGAATTTCTGGAGGTAGTGGCCGGCGAACAGCATGGCGAAGACCCAGGCGGCACAGCCGACGATGTTATACAGCCAGAACTTTCTTTTATTCATGGCGACAATGCCGGCGATGATCGGGGCGAAGGTTCGGACGATGGGCAGGAAACGGGCGAAGATGATGGCTTCCCCGCCATGTTTATCGTAGAATTCTTTGGCCTGGTAGAGATGTTTTTTCTTGAACAGCCAGTTGTCCTTGCGATGGAACAGGAACGGGCCGCTTTTGTTGCCAAACCAGTAGCCGACGGCGTTGCCGATGATCCCACAGATGGAGATCGCGCCCCAGAGGACGATCAGGTCCAGGAGATCGCTTCCGGTGCTTTGCTTGAAAACGCTGGCGATGAGGCTTTGATTATAGATGCCGGCGACGAAGAGCAGGCTGTCCCCGGGCAGAAAGAAGCCGAACATCAGTCCGGTCTCCGCGAAAACGATGAACAGGAGCACCCATAGACCGCCGTTATTGATATAGAACTCAGGGTTTAGAAGGTCTCTGAAAGTGATCGTTAAGAGTTGGAGCATAAATAAAGGTTCATTTTATATTGACCGCGGCTTCTTCCAGTTCTCCCTCCCATTTGCTTACCAGGGCTGCGGCGATACTGTTCCCTAATACGTTTGTGGCACTGCGGGCCATGTCCAGGATCTGGTCGATGCCCAGCAAAAGTAGCAGTCCCTGCTGCGGAATATTATATAGTGAAAGCGTTCCGGCTATCACGACCAGGGCTGCCCGCGGAACGCCGGCGATGCCTTTACTGGTCAACATCAGGACCAGGAGCATGGAAAACTCCTGGCCGAGGGTCAGCGGCACTCCATAGGCCTGGGCGATGAACAGGGAGGCAAAGGTCATATAGAGCATGCTGCCGTCGAGGTTAAAGGAGTACCCCAGGGGCAACACAAAGCTGACGATACGCGGAGAGCAGCCGAAATTTTCCAGTTCGACGATCAGGCGGGGAAAGGCGGCTTCCGAAGAGGCGGTGCTGAAGGCCAGCAGGATCATATCCTTTATGTTCAGGGCCAGATCGATGACCCGGCGGCCGATGAAAAAGGAGGCGATGAGCAGCAGGATCAGCCAGAGGCCAAGGATCGCCAGATAGAAGCTTAGGATGAATTTCCCATAGGTGACCAGCAATTCGGGGCCCTTTATCGCCATGATCGAGGCGATGGCGGCCAGGGCTGCGATGGGCGCCAGGTACATGACGTAACCCGTGACGCGAAGGATGATATGGGCTACGGCATCCAGGGCCCGGATAACGATCTTTCCCTGTTCGCCGATGGAAGCGGTAGCGATGCCGAAAAAGACGGAGAAGACGACGATCTGCAGGATCTCGTTGTTTGCCAGCGCCTCAAAAATGCTGCGGGGAAAGATATGGGTGATAAAGCCTTTGAAGGTAATGGTGCTGGCGTCGATACCAGTGGGGGCGCTCGCCGTGGGTATGGGCAGGTTGAGCTCAGAGCCCAGATTGAGGCTGTTCATGATCACCAGCCCCAGCAACAGGGAAAGCAAGGAGGCGCACAGGAACCAGAGAAGGGCTTTGCCGCCGATACGTCCCACTGCTTTGATATCGCCGAGTTTTGCGATGCCGACTACCAGCGTCGAAAAAACAAGCGGGGCGATGATCATTTTTATCAGCCGCAGGAAGGCGTCAGTGACCACACCGAGTACGGCGGTGAAGCCGTCGATCGTTGCAGGGCTGCTATTATAATGCACGACAAGCCCAAGCAACGTTCCCGTCACCATAGCGATCAAAATCCATCCTGTTAGACTGATTTTCGGCATAGGTCCATCGGTCAGTGGGCCGGCGGCCCGTGAATGACCCTGCAAACAATCGAAAATTATTGATTTGGCAAAACTTTCGGGTAAAGAATTGGTGTATGAGTATTAAATATTTGTTTATTTTCGGCCCTAGTCATCACATGTCATCTTATTAAGAAATACTATCAAAACAAGCTTATTATGAGTTTATTTCGGAAGAAATCCCTGGACTCCCTCATGGCTCAGGCGGCGGATTCGGAGAAAGGTCTCAAGCGGACGTTGGGGGCCTGGAGCTTGATCGCCCTGGGTATCGGCGCCATTATCGGCGCGGGGTTGTTCGTTCGAACAGCCGCCGCGGCGGGAGAGCATGCCGGTTCTGCCGTAACCATCTCCTTTTTGGTGGCCGCCGTGGGTTGCTGCTTTGCCGGTCTTTGCTACGCTGAATTCGCCTCGATGATCCCCATCGCGGGCAGCGCTTATACCTACGCCTATACCACGATGGGTGAATTGGTAGCCTGGATCATCGGCTGGGCCCTCGTGCTGGAATACGCCCTGGGTGCGGCGACGGTTTCCATCTCCTGGAGCGAATATCTCAATAAGCTGCTGGAGCAGGTCTTCCATACCACCGTTCCTTTTGAATGGAGTCATTCGCCGTTTGAGCGGATCCTCGACGCCTCGGGGGTTATGCATCACGGTATACTCAATATTCCCGCGCTGATCATCCTGGCACTGCTTTCCCTGCTGCTGATGAAAGGCACGGAGGAGTCTGCTACAGTGAATTCCATCATCGTCGTTATAAAAGTAGCTATCGTATTGGTGTTCATTGTCATCGGCTGGCAGTTCATAAACCCGGGGAACCATCATCCCTATGTTATTCCGGCTGATGCGCCCCCTGCCCTCATGCGGGATGGCACCCAATACTCTTATGCCGATTTTTTCCGGCATGGATGGGGAGGGATCCTCTCGGGGGCTGGTGTCGTATTCTTCGCTTTTATCGGCTTTGATGCGGTGTCCACGGCGGCGCAGGAAGCCAAGAACCCTGCCAGGGATATGCCCCGCGGGATCCTGGGTTCGCTGGCGATCTGTACGATCCTGTATGTGCTGTTCTCCTGGGTGCTCACCGGGGTCGCACCGTATACCGACTTCATCAAGTCGGGCCGGGAAGCCTCGGTTGCCTATGCGATCGAAACCTATATGCATGGGTATGGCTGGTTGTCTACGCTGGTGACGATCGCTATTCTGATGGGATTTTCGTCCGTGATCCTGGTGATGTTACTGGGTCAAAGCCGGGTGTTCTACACGATGGCTACCGACGGCCTGTTACCCAAGATCTTTTGCGAGTTGCACCCGAAATGGCGCACCCCTTATAAGTCGAATATGCTGTTGTTCCTTTTTGTCGGCCTGTTCGCCGGGCTTGTCCCTGAAAGCGTAGCGGGTAACCTGACCAGTATCGGAACTCTGTTTGCCTTTATCCTCGTCAGCATCGGAGTAGTGATCCTGCGGAAGACCGACCCCAGCCGGCCCCGGCCGTTCAGGACGCCTTTGGTGCCGATCGTGCCGATCCTGGGCGTGATCGTTTGTTCCGCCATGATCGTCGGGCTGGACTCTGCCACCCAGATCACGGCATTGATATGGATGGTGATAGGATTGATCGTTTATTTTAGCTATAGTAAGAACAATAGCAGGCTAAAGGCCTGATAAAACCGTGTGTTTATCAGCCGCATGCCCAACGGCATGCGGTTTTTTGTTGGATTTTGTTAGATTTGCACCCCAAACCAGATTTTTTATGGGTCGTATTTTTGAAGTAAGAAAGCACGCCATGTTTGCCCGGTGGGACCGGATGGCCAAGCAGTTTACGCGGATCGGAAAGGAAATCGCCATTGCCGTAAGGATCGGTGGGCCCGACCCCGCAACCAACCCCGCGCTACGCCGTTGCTTTCAGAATGCGAAGAGCGTGAACATGCCCAAGGACCGCGTGGAAGCCGCGATCAAGCGCGCGCAGGGCAAGGAAATGGAGAATTATGAAGAGATCCTATATGAAGGCTATGCACCGCATGGCGTGGCCATTCTTGTGGAGACGGCCACCGATAATCATGTCCGCACGGTAGCCAATGTCAAATCGCATTTCACCAAGGGACATGGCACGCTGGGGAATAATGGCAGCGTGAGTTTTCAGTTTAGAAAGATGGGGGTGTTCAAGCTGAAACCCGAAGGGCTGAATATGGATGACCTGGAGCTGGAGCTGATCGATCATGGGTTGGAGGAGATGGGGGAAGGTACGGGTGAGCACGATGAGCCGGTGATCGTTCTGCGGGTGAGTTTCCCGGACTTCGGCAACATGCAAAAGGCGCTGGAAGAAAAGGGGATCACGCCGATCAGCTCGGAGATCGAATGGATCCCGTCGACCACGGTGGAGTTATCGGAGGAGCAGGTGCAGGATGTGCTGAAACTGGTGGACCGGTTGGAGCAGGATGAGGATGTACAAAAGGTGTTTCACAACTTGAAATAAGAAATAGGCCGCTCCTCAGCGGCCTATTTTATTTTAGATTATTCGGCTATCATTTCGCGGATGGCGTCGATGATCTCTTCTGCATTGGGTTTGCTGAAATAATCCCCGTCGCTGGAATACGCGGGCCGGTGTGCCCGGCCGGTGATCGTGCGCGGGGCCGAGTCCAGCCAGCGATAGCCCCCCTGTTCTTCCATCACTTTATTGAAGATAAACCCTGCGGCGCCGCCGGGCACGTCTTCATCCACGATGAGCAGCCTGCTGGTCTTCTTCAGGGATTCGAGGATGTTATGTTTGACGTCGAATGGCAGGAGGGTCTGAACGTCTACGACCTCGCAGCTGATGCCCAGGGTTTCGAGGACGTTGGCGGCCTCCTGGACGATCCGCAGGGTAGCTCCATATGAAATGACGGTTATGTCCTCCCCTTCCCTGACCACTTCGGGTTCGCCCAATGGCACCCGGAAATCGAGCAGATTGGAAGGCAGCTTTTCCTTCAGGCGATAGCCGTTGAGGCATTCGATCATCAGGGCCGGGTCGGCGCCCTGGAGCAGGGTGTTGTACATCCCCACGGCCTGGACCATGTTCCGGGGTACGCAGATATGCAGTCCGCGCAGGGAATGCAGGATCATCCCCATGGGAGAACCGCTGTGCCAGATGCCCTCAAGCCGATGGCCCCGGGTGCGGATGATGAGGGGAGCCGTTTGTTTGCCGGCTGTCCGGTATTGCAGCGTAGCCAGGTCGTCACTCAGCGGCTGCAAACCGTATAAAAGATAGTCGATGTATTGAATTTCGGCGATGGGCCGCAGTCCCCGGAAGGCCATGCCGATGCCCTGGCCCATGATGGTGAGTTCCCGGATACCGGTATCGAATATGCGATCGGCGCCGTGTTTTGCCTGCAGGCCGGCAAAACCCTGGTTGACATCGCCAATTTTCCCAAGGTCTTCGCCAAAGGCCAATACTTTGGGATTGTGAGTAAACAGCTCGTCGAAGTACCGGTTTAACACTTCATAGGCGTTGAGCAGGGGTGATTGGTCGGTGTAAACCGGCTTTATCTCCGGCACCTGACTGATCTTGCGTGCCCCTTCGTGATAAAGGTGGCTATTGTATAGTCCGGCGTTCTCTTCCTTGAGCTGTTTGTAGTATGTGGCTGCGTTGCGGGCCGCGGCTGTCCCGGCTTCCGCCAGGAGGATGGCTTCGTGCAGCGTTTCCAACACTTCTTTGCGACCCGGTTCGCGATTCGCAGAGAGGACGGTAGCCAGTTTTTGCAGCCGTTGGGCGTTTTCAGGTGTCTGATTGGCCATCTCGCGGATAAGCTCCGCACCGCGGGTCACCTGTACGCGGATGGGGGATTGGTATTTCTCCCAGGCCAGGTTCCGGCTGTTGCGAACGGATTCTTTTGCTTCCGTTTCTATATCATTCAGCTCGTCTTCGTCTGCCAGGGCGTTGTCGATGATCCATTCCTTCATCTTCTTTATACCGTCCCAATCGCGTTCCCATTCCAGGCGTTCGGGGGATTTATAGCGTTCGTGACTCCCGGACGTGGAATGTCCCTGTGGCTGGGTGACTTCTTCGACATGGAAAACCGCGGGAGTATGCGTCTGCCGGACGGCCCGCAGACCGGTTTCGAAGGTTTCGCACATGCCGGCATAATCCCAGGCCTTGACTTTATAGATATCGATACCGTTGGTACCATCCTCCTTTTGAAAGCCCTTCAAGACCTCGGAGATGGACCCTTTTGTCGTTTGGTATTGACGGGGAACCGAGATGCCATAGCCGTCATCCCATACGAAGATGGCGAGGGGAACCTGCAGGACGCCCGCGGCGTTCAGCGTTTCCCAGAAATGCCCTTCGCTGGTGGAGGCGTCGCCGATGGTGCAGAAACACACTTCATTGCCGTTATTGGACAGTTCGGAAAACTGCTTCAATGCTTTTACTTCGCGGAAGGCCTTCGAAGCGCCGGCCAGACCCAGGGCCCTGGGCATTTGGGCGGCGGTGGGCGCCAGTCCGGCGGTAAGGTTCTTCCGGTTGACCAGGTCGAGCGTCGCTCCATCGGTATCGATAAAGGCGGTGGCAAAATGGGAATTCATTTGCCGGCCGGCGCTATGCGGGTCATGGCTGGGATCCGGATCGGCATATAGTTGGGAAAAGAACTCTTCAACGGTCGCGGCTTCCGTAGCGAAGGCAAAGGTCTGGTCACGGTAGTAGCCGGCATAGAAATCCCCGGGTTTGAAGAATTTCGCCATCGCCACCTGGGGTACTTCCTTGCCATCACCGAAGATGCCGAATTTAGCCTTCCCGGTAAGAACCTCTTTGCGGCCGAGGAGGCTGGCTTCCCGGCTTTCAGTAGCCAGCCGATAGTCTTTTAATACTTCTTCCCGGAACCTGTCAAAGGACAGTTTTTCAGGATCAAGCAGGTCAAAGGGAGCTAGATTTTCCATTAGAGTGAATATTTGAATCGCAATGGATGACCGGGCAAAAATACCTGTATCTTATTGATTGTTAAAAAAATAAAATCCGGGGGTAATTTGTTGGCAAAGCCGACGTTAATTAAGTAATTTTATGGATGCCCGGGCCGTCCCGCGGCAGAATAATAACGCAGCCAAACTATGAAAAAATTAGGAATTGTAATCACCCTTTTTGTCACATCGCTGGCCGTCAGCGCGCAAGCGGTGAATACCGGTGGGACTGCCCTACCCCGTCCGGCAGATATGCTGCTGGTAAAAGAGAACAGCCATAATTTCGGCAAGATCCCCCAGGGAAGACCGGCTACAACCACCTTCGAGGTGGTAAATACGGGCACGGTGGCAATGAAACTGGACAATGTCCAGGCCTCCTGCGGCTGTACGACACCGGTCTGGAGCCACGATCCCATCGAAGCCGGAGGCACGGCAAAGATCGTTGTCGGCTATAATGCCTATGCAGAAGGCCCGTTTACAAAGACGGTTACCGTCGTTTATAACACCAATATGACCAAGACCCTTACCATTTCGGGTGAGGTATATAAGACTCCGGCCACTTCGGCGCCGGATAATGCTTCAGTACAATTACTAAAACAAATAAATTGACTATCATGAAGAAACTTTTCCTGTTTGCCAGTGCGATCGTATTGTCCGTCGGAGTCTTTGCTCAGGGGGCACAACAAAAGAAAGCTGAAGATGCAGTGAAGTTTAAGGAGCTGACCTATGACTTCGGCAAGATCAAGCAAGGCAGTCCCGTCAGTCATGATTTTGCATTTACCAATATCAGCAATAAGCCGGTGATCATCGAATCCGCGATTCCCGGTTGTGGATGTACCACGCCCGTCAAGCCGGAAGGTGCGATCCAGCAAGGCAAGGACGATAAGATCACTGCCGGTTTCAACGCAGCCGCGCAGGGGCCGTTCAACAAGAACATCACGGTGAAGGTGGCCGGGATCGATCTGCCCGTCGTTCTGCATATCACGGGCGAGGTGCTGACCCCGGATGCCTATGCCAAATATGAAGCTGCCAAGAACAAGACCGGACGCTAGGTTTTTTATAATAATATAGTAAGGAGGACGTCTGCTTTTAAAAGTGAACGTCCTCTTTTCATTTTCTTTACTTTTGCGCCATGTTAACCATCAGTCAGCGCGGACAACAGATGCCGGCTTCGCCGATCCGGAAACTCGTCCCCTTTGCCGAGGCCGCCAAAAAGAAAGGCATAAAAGTATACCATCTGAATATCGGGCAGCCTGATATCGAAACGCCAAAAATGGCCCTGGACGCTGTCCGGCATTTTGATTTCAAGGTTCTCGAATACAGTCATAGCGCGGGTAACGAAAGCTACCGCCGGAAGCTTGCCGCTTATTACAAAAGAGCGGGGATCGATGTGGATTATCAGCAGATCATTGTGACTACCGGTGGGTCGGAAGCGATCCTGTTTGGTTTTATGAGCTGCCTGGATGCCGGCGATGAGGTGATCATCCCCGAACCTTTTTATGCCAATTACAACGGGTTTGCAGTTGCCGCAAACGTGGTGGTAAAGCCGTTGACCTCGTATATCAAGAATGGGTTTGCCCTGCCGCCCGTTGCGGAATTTGAGAAGCTGATCACGCCCCGGACACGGGCGATCGTGATCTGTAACCCCAATAACCCGACGGGCTATCTCTATAGCCGGGAGGAGATGGAGACCCTGAAAGAGATTGTGGTCCGTCATGGCCTCTATCTCTTCTCCGACGAGGCCTACCGGGATTTCTGTTATAGCGGGGAGCATCTCAGCGCGATGAATCTGAAGGGCGCCGAAGAGAATGTGCTGATGATGGATACCATCTCGAAGCGATATAGCGCCTGCGGGGGCAGGATCGGCGCGCTGGTCACCCGTAACCAGGCCGTCCTTGATACCGTGATGAAGTTTGCCCAGGCCAGGCTTAGCCCGCCATCCTTTTCACAGATCCTTGGTGAGGCGGCGACCGATCTGCCGGCGGATTACTTTAATGAGACGA
The DNA here is from genome assembly GCF_036500295.1 of Puia sp. Taxonomy (NCBI): domain Bacteria; kingdom Pseudomonadati; phylum Bacteroidota; class Chitinophagia; order Chitinophagales; family Chitinophagaceae; genus Puia; species Puia sp. Next base: position 38,254 of record NZ_DASYCH010000133.1, read on the forward strand.
AGGCCGAATACCTGCGGCGGCGGGATGTGCTGGTAAAGCGGCTCAACCAGATGCCGGGCGTTTATTGCCCGAACCCCGGGGGTGCATTTTATGCGATGGCGAGTCTGCCCGTGGATGATACCGATGTCTTCTGTCAGTGGGTGCTGGAGAAGTTCTCCTACAACAACCAGACGGTGATGCTGGCGCCGGCTGGGGGGTTTTATGGGACGAAGGGATTGGGGAAGAAGGAGGTTCGGCTGGCTTATGTGTTGAATACGGAGGACCTTGGAAAGGCGATGGACTGCCTGGAGCGAGCGCTGCTTGAGTATCCGGGGGTTCAGACAAATTAAAATATTTTTATATTTATTTGAAGCTTTTAAACAATTTGTGATTTTCATGGGAGATACGGCATTTTTAGCCTTTTAAGACCTCATTTTTTATATTATCTTTTATACTATATATAGTTTCTAAAAGAAAATCGATGAATTATAGTTAATCGACGGCAAAATAATTTCCATTTTTCAGAAAAACCGCCGATATTGCATTTAGAAACGAGCGAAAGCGGTGGAGTTGATAAAAGGATTTAGCTTTTTAACGTTTTGATATTATTCGATTCTTTTTTAAGTGTTCCGGGGAGCTTACATTTGTGGCCGCAACGCAGGGAGAATAGCAGAGAAAGAGAAGTGAGTTGCGATCATCGACATCGATCTTTTACGATTTTTCATATGGCAAGCAATCGTTAGACGGCCTTCTGTTTCCACAGAGGGCCTTTTTTATTTTCGCTCCGATCTATTTTCTCCCCTGGTGCACAGAGATTTCGATGTTCGTTTGTGCGGTTTTCCGCCGGATTTTCTCTATTTTTGCGTCCCTTTACGGGAGGCCATTGGCCGGATCCGTAAATAGCCGGCGCGATAGCTCAGTTGGTTAGAGCACAGGATTCATAACCCTGAGGTCTCGAGTTCAAATCTCGATCGCGCTACAAGTCGGAAACTGCTGGATATCAGTAGTTTCCGACTCTTTTAAAACTCTCGTTTTGTGGCAATTTTTATCAAACGTTAACTGAAACGTTAACAGAAAATTGCTCACATGAAGCGCTCCAGAAAACAAAACCCGCGTATTCTGCTCCCGGGTGGCTGCTCAGCCAGCACCCCCTCCGTCCATCCGGCCAACTGGAAAACAGTCGCCGCCAGCTGCGCGAGGCCCTGGTACATCCACTACAGATTTTACGATCCCACCAACGGCTCCCGGCAAATTATCGCCAAGGGAATGAATGACTACAAGACCGCCCGGGAGCGACGAGCCGCAACGGAAAGGCTTCTGAGTGACGAACTCGGGAGGCTGACGCAAGGCTTCAACCCGATCACCGAGGGATGGGCCGCGAGCTCCGTCGCCGGCCTGATCGACAAACACACCCCCATCCTTGTCGCCCTCGAGGCCGCCCAGAAGTCGGTAAAATGCTCACAGTACGCCCTACGCGATATTCGAGGCATGTTGCATTGGATACCCCTCGCCGTTACCGCTCTCAGCTGGCAAAGCCTGCCGGTATCGGAAATAAAGACAAGTCACATCCGGGTACTCCTGGACCAATGCGCACAGATCTCGACCAGGACCGATGCTGAAACGGGCAGGCTCGTTAAGGCAAAATGGAGCGACCACAAATTCAACAAATACCGATCCTACCTGATGATCCTTTTCTCGGAAATCATCGAACTGGGAGGTTTGGAAATGAATCCCTGCCGCGAGCTGCGTAAGAGGAAGGCTACAAAGCGGGTCCGCGAAACGCTGTCCATGCCACAGCGGGCGACGATCAACCGATACCTCAAGCGCCTCAATTACGGCTTCTGGCGCTTCCTGCACATATTTTTTCACAGCGGCGCGCGGGAGAGCGAGATATTGATGGTACAACGGAAACACGTCGACCTCGAGAACCAGAAATTTGTCCGCCTGGTCAAAAAAGATCGGTCTTACCGCGAGGTTTCAACGACCATTAAAAACGTGGCGCTTCCGCTGTGGAAAGAGGCGATATTGAAATACGACCGGAAAACAGGCTCCGTTATCGAATGCGATCCTGAAGATTTCATTTTCTCAAAAGGATTTGTGCCAGGCAAAAGATCGATCCGCCCGGACTGGATCAGCGAAGTGTGGCTACGCCTGGTGAAGGGCAATCTCGGATATACCGCTGACTTTTATTCCCTCAAGCATTCGAATACCACGGAAACCCGCAAATTGGCCGGCGAAGAGGTCGCAGCGGAACAGAATGCGCACAGGTCGACGGCCATGGTTCGGGAAATATATGACGTCGATCGCGCCGGCTGGATGCATGAGCAGATGAAGAGAGTCAACAACCCTTTTGCCTGAAAAGACCCCCAACCCAGCCAGGGAGGGGGTCCTTTCCTAACCCCGGGGCGGCTACTAACCATTCCCCTTTTCCAAAAAAATAACCCCGAGTGTGTCGCTCGGGGTTTCTCGATTAAGTGAAGTTGCTACGTCAGAGTTGCTACGGTAAAATCGGGCCGGCTTAACCCTCCGGGCGAAGTTCCATGTGCGTTGATGGCAGAAACCAGAGCATCCGCACTCGGGATCAGAACCATTGAACCATTAAACCTTATACTGTTGAATGTCTAAGATACGAAAAAACTCTTACTTGTTGTGGAATTCCACAACAAAAAATAGCCGGGTTTCGTTGACCTTTCGGCAATGATCGATAGGCGCAAGCGGAAGATTATCAAAGAATTCGGCAAAAATTTGAAAAGTATTCGGAAAGCGAAGGGCCTCAGCCTGCGCCAGCTGGCCGCATCCTCGGGCGTCGATCATGTCCAAATCAGCCTATATGAGAAGGGTGAGAGTAACCTTGAAATGACGACGGTCGTCGATCTGGCCGAAGGGTTGGGCGTGGATCCTAGTGAGCTATTTTCCTTCCCCTGCTGATCGGCAGATGGCCCTTAAGTCTTCCACCGGAATATCCAACAAAGGCGCCATCTGATCGATCTCATGGTTCGTAAAAGTTGCGGGAGAATCGCATTTGCTTTTAAAGCGCACCCCGCCCAGTCCAATGGCCTTTGCGATGGCAGTCCGCGGGACGTACTTCAGGATATCGGCGAAGGAGTGGATTTCCCCGGTTCGATACATGACTCCCATTGCGGCCATCAACTTTGCGTTATCCATTGAACCAAGGTAGTAAAAAACCCCTGTAGAAACAGGGGTCGGAACCAAAACTAACTGCTTATGAGAAACTGTTCGCCGAAGGCCATTGAGGCCACTAGCTATTTTAAAATGAGGTGATATTTTATCCGTGTCGACTTGTACTTGTCCATCAGCCCATACCCACAGGCCCGGAATTCGAGCCATTGCTCGATGGGGTTCGTCTGGCAGCCTTCTGAGCTAGTTCCCGCGCCGCCGTGGTGCCCGTCGATCCAGGGCCATTTAGCGGGATCAATTACCGTCTCAGGAGCTTTCTGGCCGTCGCGCAAAACAGTAAACGGTGACGCCTGGCGGAATGCCCAGTACGTAAGCCGGTAGACCGGGTCCGGGTGATCCTCCCCAATGTGGGCCATGAGCCAGTCGTAGGCGGCTTTGTCTTTGGGATTGCCCATATTCAGGTGGTGCATCCCGTGAATGCCTTTCTTCCAATCGTACGTCCCCGGCTGGAGCACGGCCATCCCGGGACGGGTAATTGTCGGATCCGTATTCCAGTTGAACGCCCGGAAGTCGACAGCGTCAGGCCCGACCATGAATGCGGCATCGTCGTATACGCCCCTCTGATTGTGGTCGGGTTGGTCAAAAAAGCCGCGAATGCCGATGATGGCAGGGCCTGCCGAGGCCAGGTCTGCGACACCGGGCAAGGTAAGGACCTGCTCGCGGGTCATATTCGGTCGTGCCATAGAAAGATGTTTAGGAGGTTAAGCGCGACCAGGATGGCCGCGAAGAAAAGGGATTTGCGGACGGCGCCGTTGATGCCGAAGATCGATACGAAGAGCCTGTCCATTCCGGCGGTTCCCCCCAGATAGGTTATCTCCAAGCTGGACCACCGGTTGAAGAAGATGTCAAAGATCGCCAGCCGGATCAGGATGGCGACTAGGCCTGTCTTCCACCATAACGGCTGCTCATAATACATGAGCATTCCCACATACAGGACGAACAGCGCCAGGCCGTCCCGATGCCAGCGCTTCACGCGGCCGGACGACAGTGGGTTGTCCTGCCGGTCCTTCAGCTGGTAGGAATCTGCGTCCTTCCCGGCAAGGAAAAGGACGTAGACAATGAGGTATCCTTGGATGGCGTAGATCATTGGAGCAGGTTATAGAAGTAAGCGTTAAGATTCCCGTCCTTGCTCATGTAGCCGTCGTAGACCGGCTTTTTGATGTCCGATGAGTAACCATCCCACCAACCCAAAGAAGTGCCGATGATTCCGCCCCCGACGGAAATCGCTGCTATCAGGACGACCACGGTCCATTCCTTCGCCCCTGGGTTGTTCTTTTTGATATACCAGACCAGGCCGGCAGCGATAATGAACAATCCGATAACGAGCCACCAGACATCTCCGTGCGCCCATGCGTAGTGCCATTGTTCGGCCGTATTGGCCTGTACATGATATACCGTGTCTACGGTCGCGACGTTATGCGCCCAGACGGTGTCGCCGGGATGAAGGATTTCGCCAATCTGAGTGTGGTCGAACACCGTGTGAAAGCCGACGCTGTCGTATCGGGTCGAAAGGATTTTGGAGTCGTTCGAGCGGCAGGAGGCCAGCAGTAGAATGGGCAAAGCCAAAAGAATTACTTTTTTCACGTTGAAGAATTTTTTATAGATGACTAATACAATGATGATCAGCAGGATCAGGCCGCACCCAATCTTCACGGGCAGGTCCCACCAGGCCGTCTGTGTCTCCACAACGATTTGGTTTTTAACGGTCGTAACCACTTTCTTTTTCTGGGTGGTGTCGTTCGTCTTCGCGGTGCGCACCGCAACCGCCGAGTCGGTGATCGAAGCGGCATCAATGGTGATCTCGGCGATCCTGGACTGATCGGGCAGGAGGTCATTCACGCCGCCCCGGCTACTGCTGTGGGTAGTCTGCTTTTGCTCAATCGAGTGCTTCGTCGTCTTCACGAAGGAGTCGGCGAAACTCTGCAGCTGCTGCCGGTCGAAGTACTTGATCGTAATATGGACGTCCTTCCCCTGGATCAGCCGGGCGATACTCACCGAGTCCTGCTGGACATGGGTAGCGATCGTCGTAGTCGAATCGACTTGCTTCGTCACGGTCTGCGTGACCTTTTTGGTCGCATGGCAGCTGGCAAGCGCTGCGATGGCTATGAGAGCGATTATCAGCCTCATTTTGCGATCTTTTCAATGAGCTTGCCGGTCTCGTCTATGACCCACTTCCCCGCCGAAACAAGATCGTTTACTGCGCCCAAATGGGGGTTGTTGCGGCCGATCAAGAAAAATACGCCGGCCGTTACGATGATTCCTGCGATATACATATGCTTGGTTTTTAGTGACTTACTTTTGCTCAGGCTGGTCCGACTTGCCGCTGCCCTTGATCAGCCGAAATGCTTCCATGATCGGCTCACCGAAGACGGTAGCCAGCGTTCCCAGTAGGCAGGTGAACAGCTCGACGCGTAGATCCTCCTGCGGAGCCTTGGCGAACATATACCAGATGACAAACTCCCCGATAAACATCAGGATAAAGATGAAAAGGGCGAGCCGCTTGCTACTGAGGCCGTTGCCTGCACCGCGAAGAATAGCCTTAAGTGCTTCTCTCATATAGTTATTTTTGTTGTTGCAATACTTCAATTCGGGTCGTCCGCTGCTTCAGGTCCTCGATGTCAAGTTGCAGCCTGTTGACGGCCGCCCTGGTGGCATCGATCGTCTCGGTCCTCGCCTTCTCTCGTTCCTGCATGGCAGCGAAATCGCCCTTTAGGTTCCACAGGAAGTTAACGGTGATAAGGATGAGCGCTGTAGATACGCTGAGTAGTACGGTGTTTACTCTTTTTTCGAGGGAACCTTCTCTCGCGGATGAGTCAAATACGATAGGGTCTTTTACTGTTTCCATTATGGTAGTTGAGTAGTTCCGTTGTCGTAGGTGATCTGTTTGACCTGCGCGGCCGGGATCGTTATGTCCACTCCAAAAAGGGTGATGGTAACCGACAACACGGTCCGCGGCACCGGACAAACTACCGGCGGGGGACAGGTCGGGCAGGTCGGGCAAGCAGGGATCACTACAGGCGGCGGCGTTGTCGTAGCGATCGTCCCGAAGCCGGCGATCTTCATCGGAGCCAAAACATCCCAAAAGTTGGGCTGCGCGGCCTGCGTATCGCTATTGGTCGAGCCCTGGCCGTTCCAAAGCACAAACCCCTTATTTCGGCCCCATACCCACAGGTTGCCGTTGGCGTCTTCCGCATACACGTAAAAGGCATCCCCGATGCTGGTGAAGAGCTTTACGAAGGATACGCCGGCCGGGTTGATCTTGACTGGGGGGAAGACCCACAGTAAGCCGCCATTCCAGGGAGCCAGCCCATTGGCAAACTTGGCTTCAGCCCCATTGCCGATCTGGGCTTCGGTATTATCTCCCCATGCGTAAGCATCGCCATTGGGCATCAGATAGTAGGAAGCCTGGGTTCCGATGGAGAGCTGACCGTTTGTGCCGGGCAACTTCAGCGACGCGGTGATATCGAAGCATTGCAGCTTCTGCGACTGGGCTGAATTTCCCCAGTACCGGCCATCATACCCCCATACGTAGATTTTCCCGCTGGCGCCTACCGCGTAGCTCCAGTCTGCACCCCCCTGGATATCCACGATCGGTTCAGGAAGGACCATGGCGGCCGGGATTGTCAGGTTGGGTTTGCTGGAAAACGCGCCGCAAGAGAACTGCGACCAATAGGCGTCCGGCCGGGTGCCGCCCCACCGGTAGACTTTACCGTCAACGCCGAGAGCAAAGAAATAAGAGCCGGCCTGAATCTTTTTGATCGCAACGGGCAGGTTGACGGTATAGGGCGCGGGTTCGGCCGCATTGCCTTCCGTCCCATCGCCGCGCATGCCGGATTGGGTGTTTCCTATGAGTACTACTTTCCCGTCTTTGGTCAGCACGGCGATCCCGTTCCCGTTGGCGTCCCCCCCATTGGCATAAGCAACTACCTGAACTGCGTTAGTTACCGGCGTCTTCACCAAACCATTGGCAGCCGACTTTCCCGATATGGTCACCTGACCTATAGCCCAGACATTCCCGGTATTGTCGATGAATCCGGCATGATGCAGCGCCGCGGATCCTTTCCACGATTGCCCCGGTTGATCCTCGTCGGCGATCACCGGGCTGCCCGGTAGCGGGGAAATATTGGCCGGGTTCAGCCCCGCGCTCGTAATGTCATACAGCAGCTTCGTCCCCGGGTTGCGGACGTACGTATTGTACTCACCCGGGTAGACTTGGTATTTCGCTGCGCCCTGGTCGGCGCTTGGGATGCCGATGGCTTCGCTGAATCCGAGCTTATAAATATTACTTAAAGAGGTCTCCAGAACCTGTCCGGATATTAGGGCCGGGAGTAGAAGGAGGAGAAGAAGTAGCTTTTTCATATAATTTTTATTCAAATTTTAAGGTGAAAGGAAGGACGCTTTGGATGGAGTTGCTGGTTGAGGCGGTTGTCCATTGCACTAATGGATAAGAGTCTACCAAATCGGTGCCGCCCCCCGCATACGAGCCCGTATGCATTATAGTGGTCTGCCCTGGAATAGTCAGCACCATTGTTTCTGTCCCCGCCACAGTTCCACCACTATTCGTCGTCTGAACCACGTATGTGGATAGTTCGCATAGCTGATTGGACAGGCCCGCCGGAAGAGTGAAGGTGTGACCGGCGGCTGTACTTATCTCAATAGTTTGAGGCGTGCCTAATGTGCTTATCAACACAAATCCATGCCATACGGCAGTTGCCCCCACTCTGCCATCTCCGTTAAAACTCCCATTGCCAACGCCTGTACCCAAAAGTGTAGTGAAACTTGTGGTATTGGTTATTGCGGTCCCATTGGCTGTTTGACTCCAAATAACCCCACTGATACGTACGTCTGTAGAGGAGTTGCCGGAATTGTTATTTACCAACCCTTTGCCGCCAACGAAATTTATTTTAGACTGTACTGATACGCTACTGCCGTTGTCCTGAATCGTTGAATATCCGCCGCTCGCCCCGAACATCGGCCAGTTGCTCCACCGCAAATTCCCATTGGCCGCATTGCGGACCAAAATTTTGTAATTCGTAGAGTCGAGTAGCGTCGGGCTCATCGTGGGTATGCGAACATCCCCGTCGGCGCGGACGATCATTCTCGCCCCTGTCCCTGCGCTTAAACTGGTAATATTTCCACCCAGATAGACGGAGTCGTCAACCGAAGCCACGATAGGGGTATTAAAGGTGACGCTTCCACCGGCAGATACCGTTGATGTGCCTCCGTTGAATATGCCGACGTTACCGTGAAACATTTGAATCCCGGATACGTACCCAGTCTGAGTTGCTTGGTAGGCGGACGCGCCATTGTTCCAATGAAAGTTATCACCGAACGCCATGTTATTCAAAGCGGGCGTTGAAAACTCCCAGTTGCCAGCACGGAGAGGTGAATTATTGGTAGCAACCCCTGCGATAAAAAGTTGCGTCCCGTCATATATGAAATTTGAAGAGGAGGTGATCCCCGACCCTGTGCCATAACCTACTTGACCGGATGGCAAAGAGCCTCCGCCGCCGCCGCCCAATAACAGATCGGTGTTTCCGCCAGAGGTATGAAAGTAGAGGTGAGTGCCGTCAAATCCGAAATCCCCAACGGATGGAGAAGTGGGAAAAGTTCCGGCCGGAAAGTTAGCAGATGGCTTGGAGGTGGTAGGAGCAAAGAATGTCATCTTGTCGCCAAAGGTTCCCGCGCTATCCAAACGAGCCATTTTCGCGAACGCAAATTTGCCGTAGGAGGTGGGCCCCCCAGCCGTGCCGGTATTGGATACGATAACGCTATCCCGGGCGAGGGCCATGGGCGGCATGAGGCCCGGGTGCATTTTGAAGGTACCCGCAGTTGTACCGGTGCTGATGATCACATTATGTCCGGCATCCATTTCCAAGCTTCCATTAACCGTGGCTGATGGACCGAAAAATATCTGCTTACTCGATGAGATGACATTGAATTTTCCAAGACCCGGGTCCGATCCAGCCCCAATGGTAGTGTTTCCGCCAGAACTAACGAGAAACTGAGGAACAAAAGTGATTGGCGAATTGGCCACGCTTGTCGTCCAAGGGCTGACGAGGAAGTTGCCACTAGCAAGCTGTATCTGAACGCCCGAACTTCCATTGGCAAGCCAGTTGACGTTGTCAAACCTTGCGGCGCCGAGAGCAAATTGCGACAGGCCTATAGATTGCATATTCCAATGCGTACCCCCAAACGTGAGATTCGGAGTGTTGGCATTGTCAGTCATCGCAATAACTCCCCTCGACGCAATCTGTAGCACCGGGGCCGAATTCAGGCTATCCAAGAACAGGTTTTGAGTATGCAAATTATTATTAAACACGAACGGGAAGCCGTTCTGATAAAGGGTATCTGCATGTGTTTGCTTGTTGCCAATGAAAATTCCCTTAATGGCTAAGACCGATTCGAGAGTCAGGCTGTCAAAGCGCGTATTCACATGCTGCCGGTCTTCCAATCGGACGGTCTTGCGGAAGACGTTGTTCGGAGATGTCCGGTAAGTATATAGGATACTATCCCCGTCCCAGTTGAGAGTCCCAGGGAACGGATTACGCGGCCACGCTTTGCCCTGCTTCATTTCAATGCCTCCCCTAAGGTTGCTTGAAGGTCCTAGGGTTACTAGCGCGCTTGTATCCGGGCGCGCGCCGATGCCGTACCCAGTCAGCCCGTCACCCAAACCCGTGATGAACAGGTCGAAACCGGTACCTGTCACAGGATTGGTATTCCTATTGGCCGCTACCTGCCACGGGAGGCCGCTGACGGCGTTCTGGGTAGTTTGAAAAAGATTAGCCAGCGACATGTTCGCATACTTCATCTTGATCTGACCGCCGAGGTTGTTAAATGGCGGAGTGGGGCCCTGACTTGACCCGTCGCGAAAAGCATCATATATTAGTTCTACTCGGTTTCCTTGTACGATAATTGACGGATCAGCTCGTTGACCGTTGGATGAGTCCACGCCCTCGTCGAAAGTGGCTTTACCCAGAATAGGCTGGATCATGTCGATGTACCAATGCTTAAAATCCAGGGACCATTCGTGATAAATATCGGTAGGTAGAACATAATTCACCGAGGAAGGATCGTTAGTTAATGGCGCCCGGTGCCCGATCATATGAAAAACCGGTCCGACTTTTCCAACCCAAACTCCGGTTAGGTAAGTGCAATTACTGTCGGTGTAAGGCGAATAGTTAACGTCATCAGCCGAGGCGAATATACCATCGGAATACGCTTTCACGGCGCTAACGCCGTCAATGATCATTCGATAAGGCTTCGACGAAGTGGAATCTGGATCGTAGAATACATAACTGTTAGCGTAACCGAGTCCATTCCATGTTCCGGTGGAACCAAAGGAAAGAATCGCGGCATTTGTCAGGGTAAAACTTGGGGCGCCTAACGCTGTTGAGGCGAATCGGTCGACGCTCCCGTTAGACACTTTGACAGCGATCATAATGAGGCTATCGCCTTTGCGGTGAATGCTGCTTCGAAAATACCCCGTCATCAGCACAATGGGCGACGAATGTGTTTTGAAGGAGTCCTTTGTTTCAAAATAGATCAATCTTGGACTGCCAAAGCCTTCAGTGGCAACCACTTTTCGGACAAAATAAGAGGACGCCACAGAGCCGCTATAGGCATACGAATTACTATCCAGCAAACCCGTCGCTTCCTGCACGTTGTTTTCCAGAGTTGACGTATAAATGACGCCTCCTGTATTCCATACCTTAGTCGAATCGTATACAGTGACGGAGCTTCCCCCACCCGCGGCGATCAGCGCCCCCAAGCTATCGGCAATCTTATTGATCCGTCCTATACTCGCCCAGGAATGGATGCTTTTGTTGGAATCGATCGTTCGAACAAAGAGGTTAGATAAGGAGTCCGCTATTTTATTGATACGGCCGATGCTTGCCCAGGAGTGTATCGACTGGTTGGAATCGAGCTTTTGAACGAGAAGAAAGGTGAGCGAGTCCCCCAATTTATTCAGCCGCCCTACGCTGGCATAGGAGCTGACCGTTTTATTCGAGTCGGCGATCTGCTTGTATGTGACGTCGTTGGCTGTCTTCGCTGAGTCCAACTTCCTCTGCCCTTCTCCTCGCGTCAGGATCGCTCCGGCGTTGGGTGCAGAAGTGTCCACCAGGATGAACCGGTTACCCGAGCCGTCCACGAACTTCGTTACGGGCATCCCTGCCAGGCCGTTGACGATCAGAACCTGAAAGCCAGAGTCAGCGCCGCCGCCGGCGCCCGTGATCTGCGACCACAGATAGCCGTTCCACTTCCACAGCTCACCGCTCTTGTAAGCCACGGATCCGCTGTCGGCCACCTTCAGCTTAAAAGTGTCCCTGGGAATCCTGAGCGACCCGTTGAAGGCGGCGTTGTTCCACTCATAGCCATAGGCATTGATCTGCTGCCGCACCTTGGTGGTATCGACCTGAGCGGAGGCGCCCAAGCACAGAACCGAAAACAGGAAAAAGAGTGTTTTTTTCATATACGTCTGAAATGAATTACGCCAAAGTTTTTCACGATATTGTCGTCGCCACCCGTGTCGCCAGTAAGGAAATCGGTATCAGGAGTGGTGCTGCCGCCGAAGTTGTCCGTGCCTCCGCCTGCGTCGTACCGCTTGCCCTGGGTGCCGCCTGCGCGGCTCAAGAAGAGCAGCCCGGCAGGTCCACTGATAGCATTGAAGCCGTGCATGACATGCCGGTGGCGAAGCACCATCGCGTCTTGGAAGCCGCCTGGGTAGTCGTAGGCCCTGGTGGCGTCCAGATTCCAGCTGCCGGCGTCAAACCGCGCCAAGCCCTTTTTGCTGAGGTTACGGGTATCAGGCATCCGAAACTTGCGCTTCGAGGCGCTGATAATGAATTGCCCCTGCTTGTTCGCCGGCCGGACATAGCCGCCGAGATCCAGGTTGTTGTCGCTGATCACCAGCGTGGGCGAGAGCTTGTTGTTAAGAAACCACCAGATACGTGGGTAGTCGTCTGCGCTGAATAGGGTGTTATCCTCGGGCAGCGCATTGGGATGCGCCAGGCAGGTGCCCTCGAATATCTCGTAGACGGCCGTAAGCCCTGGATGAGCCTGGACAAGCTCGAAGTTGCTGCCCTGCTTTTCAACCCATAGATGCTCGCCCTTCCCTACCCATATCTCCGCTGTCGTATTACCATTCCATTTGAAGGAGCCGTCGGGGGAAACGACCTTTGTCTGCAACTGCGCCCCGCCGTCGTTGTCGACGAAGTAGAAATATCTGCCGTCAGGGATATTGCCGATGGAGTCCATCGTCACAACCAACTGCGGCGCAGCTCCATTGAGCTTGATCCGCTTCTGGTAATAGGTATTGTCGAGGGTGGTGTTGGCGGTGATTACCTTTATTCCCGAGAACAGCCCAACCACTCCGCCGGAGGTGTCCGTCGACTGTGTGACGTAACTCACTTCGACTATATAGACGTCGTCCTGGTTGAACTCCAACGCCCCGACCAGATCAACGCCGCCAGAAGTGCGCACCCATTCTGATGTAGGTAGGAGATAACCGAAAGCTCGCTGGAAGACGCCGGTAACGGTCTTGCCATCCAGGTTGCTGTCGACCAGGGACTGCGTGTCTGCCGCCGGTGCATTCCCTACCCCGCTGCCGACGACGTAATACCACCGCTCATTGGTGATGACGTTGTTTTTGACGTCCATCGTGTAGGTGGCAAAAAGAGTATTGAGCGTCACCCCGTCGGACGAGACATAGGTGTCGAATTCGTAGGTAACAGGGTCGAGGTCGGTAATGCTGAAATTGTTGGTGACGGCGGGAGCAGGGCCGAACACCCGACGGTCGATCTCAACCGTTGGGTCTGAGACTTTCCGCCAACGGAAAATAACAAAGGTGGTCACACCTACCACATCAATACTGAATGACCTTGTTATGTTTCCCATTTATTCGTAGTAGTTAATGGATACTGTGTTTTCGCCGGCCTGTCCGCTGGTATCCCCGAAGACACCAGCCTCGATATTATACTGCACGATCAGCCGGATATTCGTGTTCAGATCGGGATTGACGATACGGCTGGGCCGGTTCAGGCCCTCTACCAAGTCCATCGTATACCCCACCAGGCGCTTCTTATCTTCCGTCGCCTCGGTCCATTTCGCACCGTCCGCCTTCGCCAGCAATCGCCCGTCGTGGCTGATATTGTCGACAGCGTACGCCCGGTTCACCTTCTCGATCAGCGATTCCGGCACCCCCCGCCCATCGCCGATGAACACCTTCCAGTTTTTAAAGGGCTTCGATGATAGCGTGGACTGATTCAGGATTTGATCCTTATACAGCTGATCCACGCTTCCCGGCGCCACTTTCTGTAGAAACCCCGGAACCCTCAACCCGAACCGGATGCCCGTTTCATACACCACGTCGTCTTTGAACCGGCTGTTGAAGTATTCTAAAAATATGGTATTTTCAGTATTTAGTGACAATTGCAGCCACTCGGATTTTTGCGCTGCGGAATCATCTTCGCCCGGGGTGAGCAGTATTCTGAAGGCGCCGTCTGGCAGGCTGCTGACGTCGATGGACGCTTCGTAGATATAAAACCCTGGCTGATATCTATTAGCGCGAACCTGCGCCGCCGTGACTGTCAGGACGGTATTCAGGTCGCAGTCCTGGACGTCCAATTGCAGGGGCGCGAAGTTGGCCTGAAACTGCAAATGGATGCGGTCATTTTTATACCAGGGCATGAAAAATTTATCGGGCTGCTCAAAGTCCCTAAGTGTATCCGCAAATACATACGCATCAAAAAACCTAGTCGCGTACGACCCCGGCGTGTTCGGATTGACCGGCACAAAGTGAATAGGGTTGGCCTCGGGGATGTATAGCGTATTACTCATAGACGTCGATTAATGGGGTTATTTCCGTGTCCGCACTGCATAGCAGCGTGTAGTTTTGGGGCGCGTTGCTGGCCGGCTGCGATCCAGTCTTTAAGGTGAAGCCGCCCAGCGAGATCGTACCCTGACTGTAGGTCAGGACGATCTTTTTGCGCTGGCTCAGAGTAAATATATTCACCCGGTCGGGGATCACAATGTCGAAGGTATAGGGCCGGAAGAGCTTCGGCGGCATGGTGTGGATCGGTACATCGGCCCGCTCCTCGATGACGGTGCCGTCTGGTAGATTGATAGCCATCGCCACGTCCTTATCGGCGGTCGAGAATACCATGCTCTTCATTTCCAGCATGTCCAGGCAGGAATGGAAGTAGTCGGCATTGGCGAGAAAGCATTGTTTGGGCGACAGCCGGCTGTTGAACGCGGTTTCCGCATCCAGGAGCCCGACGATAAACGGGTTTTGAGTCCGATCCAACTGCAGGGGCGTAGGGCCGGCCGGGATAACGGCGATCGCGAAGACGTCATTATCCGAGCTGCTGTCCGAGGTCGTTTTGCCGTCCAGGTTGATCCGGGTGTACTCGATCCCATACATATCCGCCCGGTACGTCGTGGTCAGGTCCAGCACCGTATTGACCCGGGTCACCGGCGCGATCCAGGTTTGAGTCATATTGAACTCATATCGCCCGTTGATATCCCCCAAGGCCGTGTCGTACGTCTGGTTGGGATAGCCGATCTTCATCGAGGCGAACAGGAAGTCTGTATTGAGGGTCGTCTTCAGCTGCGACGCCTCGCCGATGTTGATGACCTGGATGCCATCCTGCAACGTCCAAAAGCTCTTTTTTTCCAGGACCAGGCGACCGCCAATCACCCCCATCCCCACCCCGAACCGCATATTGATGAAGGTGAAAAACTGCTTAAGGTTCGTCTTCAGCTTGGCACCAGGCAGTCCCCGGGCGCCATCGCCGGACGTAAAGACCACGTAGGGGTCAAGATTATCCAGTAGTGTGCTGGTGACGCCGTAGTTCCCGTTGGTGATCTTATCGACCAGCTGCTGGAAGAGATAAGCGGCCGGCAGGGTGTTGCAGGTCGTCGCGGGAAACCGATAGAAGTACCCGAAAGACAGATTGGGGTCGCCGGCGTTGCCGGTAGACGTCGTGTCGGAAAACAGGAAGGTCACGTCCGCAATGCCGGTATTCGAATTGATGTCATTGGAAACGATCGCGCACAGATAGGCGGTACAGTTGGCCGGCAGATTGATAGTTTTAGTGCCGGTCAGCTGCTTGGAAAAGGATACCCCCGACACCAGGTTCTCGGTATCCAGTATGTACGACGGGTCATTCACCAGGACGCCCGCAGCCGTGAATACACGCCAGACGATAAACAGCTTCGTGGTGCCGCCCCGCATGAGGATGTCGGCCTTAAAGTCCCAGTTGGTCACCAGATCGGTCGCGACGGTGGTTTTGAGAAGATTGCGTTTAGAGGCGAACACGGCCGCATCATCGTCGTAGGACGTGGTCACACCTGTCGTGCTGACCGCGCCCAGCTGGCTGTTCTGTTCTGTGGTAGTGATCTGCCACTCGATAATGATATTCCGCCTATTCGCCACGGATATCCCGGCCGACTGGTTGGCGATTGCCTGTACGGTTTCCCGTAATCTAAGGCCATCCAACAGGACCGGTTTCGCGGCATCGACGTCAACGTCAAACTCGTAGTCGGTCGACTCATTGGCCTTCAGGGCCCGGCTGATGTCGCCGTCCAGGATGCTGGCGGTGACTACAGGGCCATTATGACTAAAGGTAGACAGGTCCACCTCGCAACGGACCAGAAGGTCGTAATAGTACCCGTATTCGGTGTCGGAGAAGTACAACTGCTGCTCCAGGATCACCAGGTACACCGGCGTCTCGAAACCCTTGCCGTAGAATATCTTCTTCAGTATCCTCGCGCCGTCCTCGACAAAATTCTGCGGCGCCCCATACGTGCGGTCGTAGCCGAAATAGGCTTTGTTCTTCTCCGTCAGGATTGATATGTCCTGCCAACCGTCCGGGGTAAAGGTCAGCGGCACCGGGTTCGACGAAACCTGTAGGTTGCCAAGGGCATCCACATAGTAGAACTGAGACAGCTCATTTTCAAGAAAATATAGGAACGGCTTACCTTCCATTACGATTGCAGATTTCGGTTAAGCCATTGCTGACGCCGCTGGGCGCTTTCAAAACTCGTTTGAACACCAGCATATGTATTGTGAATCATCGCAACGGGTTTGTTGTTAATAGCTTGCTCCAGACTCTTTAGGCGAGTCTCAAGGCGCCCCATCGCCTCAGCCATGCCGTCATCTCTCACTTGCCCGGTATAGGTAGGCATTGCACGCAAGGACATGCGCAGCAGGTCATTGGCAATCGACTCAACGCTGGGTAGCACGGCGGAGCCTTTCGGCAGGTCTGGGATCAGGGTGGCGACTGCAGGCGACAGTAGCACGTTTCCGCTGGGGAGAATGATAGGCTCCTGCCGGCCGCCATCCCCAACGATAGCCGGACCGCCCGGGTGACCGCCTTCGCCGGTGCCATACCGGTATTGCGGAATAGGCGTAGCAAGGATGGTGGCGAGTTCGGCCGCGCCAGTTATGCCGGCTAAGATGGAGAGTGGCACATCTCCTTCGGACAGAAACTCCATGACAGCCACGCCCGTCTTCTCGATCACCTGCGCGATCGACTTCGCCCGGTCATATTTCGCCTTCTGTACGTCCAGCTGCTTTTGCCGCAGCTGTAGCCGCTCTGTGTCCGCCTGAGCTTTTGCGTTGATATTGGCGATCTTATCGGCCTTTACAGCAGCCGCATCCGCCGTAGCATTCTCAGCGTCGATCGCCGCATCCTTCTGCTGTGTGATGAGGTCGATCTGCTTCTGGATGGCGTTTTTCTGGCTGTCAATGCTCCCATCCAAGGCGGCGAAGACTGCATCTTGAACCGCATTGAATGCCTCCTTATAAGCGTCGGCCAACTTCTTTTGGTCGGCGATTTGTTTGTCGGTTGTGGATTGACTAAGAGCAAGGATATCCTTGCTTAGTTGCTCCTCAGCCTTAGCGCGAGCCGCAGTGCCAACCTCTGTTTGGGCGATAAGTCTATAGTCGTCAAGTATCGCCGCCTGAAGACGCTGCTTAGCATAGTTGCGTTGCAGGTCGGTTCTGGCCTTCTCATACGCAGCTACCGAGACGAGCCCGCTATTGTATCTCTCGTTCAGCTCATTTAAAGCATTCGCCTCATCCGTATTGATCTGGGCCTGCCGGATCGCGGCGAAAGATTGCAGATCGGCCAATATCTTGGCCTGATTCTGCTTGACTATATTTCGGACATCTGACTGATATTTTATTTCTGCCGCCTTCAGTGCGCTATTGGCCTTCGCCAGGATCGCTGCCCGCTGTTCTTCGGTCAGCGATACGTCCGCCAGCTCATTGTAATACTGGGAAATAATAACAGCCCGGCGATCGCTTTCCGCTGCCGACAGGGCGGCGAGTCTCTTCTCGTAGGATACCTTTTCATCGTCGATAACAACCTGATCACCATTTATCCGGTCCTGCAGCTCCAACTGGTATATCTGGGCAGAGGCATTGCGGTCTTTCTTCGCGTACTGCTCAGTGATGGCCCTGATCTTCTCGGCGGTATCCTGCTCCAGCTTTATCTGATCGGCGGCCGCCTGCTTTCTGGCCTGCGCCTTCTGCCCGTTGGGTCCATCTGTCAGCGATGGATCGGACAACTTCGCATTCAGTTCGGCCTGAGCGGTCGCCTTCTGCGCCGCCAGTATGGCCTCCTCGGCGGCAATGCGCTGGTCCTTGGTGGACGCCTCATTATTTAGGATCAGTTGGTTGGCGTCGATAATCGCCGTTGCCCTGAGCTTTTCGGACAACAACGTGTACTCGCGGATCTCGTCGGCATTCAACTTCGACACGTCGGTGCGGATATTCTCCTGCTCATTGTGGCCTTTGGTCCGATCCTCCTCGGCCTTTTCATAAAAGTCGTAATTGGCCTGCGCGTTAGTCTGCTCGCTTTTGGCTAATGCCAGGCGGTCCTTAATATGGTCGATATCCTTGTTGGAGACGCCCTGCTGTTTCCTTTGTTTGTCGGTAAGCGACAGGGCGTTATTTAGCTCCTGCTGAACCACCGATACCTTATACGTTTTGTTGGTGAGGTCTTCGAAATAGTCGCCCTGCGCCCTGTGCAGGGCATCGATACCGATAAGGCCCTGTTTTACATACTGATCTTCCGCCTTACTCAGCGCCAGAGCATATTTATTGTCGGCGATCTCCGCATTTTTGTCGGCGATCTTCTGCTTAATGGCGAGTATAGCAAACTGGTTTTGACCGCTCGCCTGTTCTAATTCCAATTGATGCTGCAGGTCATCGAGATACTTCTTCCCGGACTTGTCCTGCAGGTCGCTGATCTTCTGCAGGGCGTCGGACTGAGCAGCCAGGGCGTCGTTCAAGTCTTTCTGCTGCTCGACGCTGAGCGCGGTCGATGCCGTCCATTCCTGTATCTTCACAACCAGGTAGGCCACGGCTGCGCCGACGGCAACGATGACGACCCCAATCCCGGTAGCGACGAGTGCCGCGCCGAAACTTGTCGTCGCGGCTGTGGCCGTACCCATTGCCGCAGCCTCTGCCGCCGCCGCCTCGGCCAGCCCCAAAGCTGACACAGTGGCTTCGGTATTCGCCGCCACAACCGCCTCTATCGCCGCGGCAGCTTCTGCCTCGGTCGTAATAACGACATTGTATGATTCAATGAGGGCGAGATTTGCCTCAGCCTCCGCGTTTATTGTGGCGACGGCCTCGGAGGTCAGGATGATGTTTATCTTCTTCGCAGCGCTCAGCAGAGCCGTCCTCGCCGCCAGCACTAACTGGACAGCCCCAGACTCTTCCTGCAGGGCGTTGCTGACCTGCTGTAATCCGTTGATCAGAACAAGCAACTGCTGAAACTTCGCCATTTGCTTTTGGGCGTCCTCCGATTCTTCGCCGGTGAGTGCAATGGCTGCCTGAGCAGCGCCGTAGGCTCCCACCAGGCCATTTACTGCTGAAGTAAGACCAACGATAACTTTTGCATCCTGAGCCTGGAAGGCAGTCGCGGCTTTAATGTCGTTGATGGAATTCTTTACTTCGCCTATGGCTTCGTTGAACAGGAGGAACTTTTCGTCCGTCTGTCCTACGGCGAGCCCGAGGTTGACAGCGGCCTCCTGGAAGGCCCGGAGCTGCTGTCTGGAGGATGAGAATTCGCCCGACACGCTTTGCAGTATCTGCTCCAGGAGCGCCACCTGCTGTTCGGTCTGGGCGAAGCCTTTCGACCCCGGGTCAAGGTTGCTTAATTCCCCCTTTAACCCGGCCAGCTGATCCTGTAGGACCGTCAGGGCCTTGGAAAAAGAATTGGTGTAGTTGCCGACGTTGCGCCCGAAACGCCCTGTACCCTGCTCTAATGAGTTTACGGCGGCGCTCAAGGCGTCGACCTGGGATTTTATTTGCTGCCCTCCCTCGGAGTTTTTTTCCGTACCGCTTAGTTTGTCGTATGCCTGCTGCGCAATGGATAGTTGCGACCGAAGTTCATTCAGAGATCCCGCGGCGGACTGGGAGCCTTTTTCCAGCGCGTTGAAAGACGTGGTTAACGATTGGTTGGATATTTTGATCTCCTGCAGGCCGATCTTTACTTCCGTTAACTTTTCTTGATATTGAGCAAGGGTGATGGTGCCTTCGGCATAGCCTTCCTTCAAATCGCGTTGCTGCTGCCGTAGCCCGTCACCGGCAATCTGGTTCTCCGCCAGCTTCCGGGCGATCTTGTCGAATGCCGTGACGGCATCCAGCGCACTATTAGCCGCATCCCCTTGCGCTGCCGTAGCTTTTTTCGCTGATGTCGACAGGTTGTCGTAGGAAACTGATGCCTTGGCATTGGCGGCCTGTGCTTTCGTCGCCGCGTCGGCCATCTTTGTGGAGCTGTCGGCCACTTTTTGTTGGGCATCCTTTACCTTGCCCAGCGCATCTGCGACATCCCCAACCGACTGCGCAGAGTTAATCTTGAGCTTCAGGGCTGATATGGCGTCAAAACTCTCCTTCAGCGCCTTCAACTGCGCGATCACAAAGTCGGTGTCCGACTGTATGGCGGCCCTGTCGACGTACTGTGATATGAGCTCTTCGTTCATCGTTTTACCGTTTCAAGGTATTTGGTGAGTCGACGGATACGCTCGCAGTATTCGAACGTGGTAATCTTATCGTCGACAGGATATTTGGCGTAGTCGGAAAGATTGATGAGGACGGTCTGGAAATACTCCCGGGTGGGCTCGATCTTTTCGCCCTGGTTTTTGGCCTTTAGGGTGTCAAATTCCAGCCGCCGTCGGTCGAGGTCGAGCTGAAGGCCCTTGCTCCGGTTGAGACACCGCTGAAGCATTTTCTTATAACCCTCTACATCCAAGGGGTTGAATTTGAAGCTGGCGCCGATCAAGCTGTTGAGCTTCTGGGCGAGGTCCGCGTCGTAGACGATATTAAGCACACCGACGATATCGTGGATCATCTTGATATCGATCTCTTTGAGGACAATAGTCTTATAAAGGGATAGATAGAGACGGCCGTCCGTGTCCCCCATAGCCGCATTGTACTGGTCGACCAGGATAAACCAGGCGGCTGCGAGCTCTTCTTCTGTAAAAACCCCTGAAATGACCAGGCCCGACAGACGGCGGTCTATGAGACAATCGATGAAGATGTAGAGCGGCAGCTCATTGATGTGCCGAAATAACCTCCGCGACAGGAAGGCCTTGTCCGAAGGCGGTAGCGGCGTCGATGTAGTGCCATTCGCCTTGCTCTTGATATATCGCAACTGCCTTCCCTTTTTCTTTTGCATAGTCGCTTGCCTCCTTGATGATTTTTGCCTTGTCAGTCTGTCCCATCCCCTTCGTCGTCCCGAAACAATCGATACAGCCGCTCATAAAGGGAAATTTAAACCAGTAGCCGCCATTATATGCTCACGGAAAACAGGCTTCAGAAAATCTGACAGGAAGTCGGCCTTATACCTGCCGCCAAGACCGAATATCTTCGTCGTGAACTTCCGTTCGATGTCGGCGGCTTCCGGGAAACTGGAATCGGTGATGATCACCTCGCCAGAAACCTCAATTCGGAGAGACCTGTAAAAGGCCCCGTTGATGTACAGGTTAGGTACGCCTGGCTTCCGGTTACTGTTCGGAGTGATGTCGTCTTTCCAATCCGAGTAGCGCTGAGCGGCCTCTGGCGATTTAAAGTAAGGGTCTTCGAGGTACGAAGGGGAAATATCCTCCCCCGTTCGCGTCTTGCCGTCGTACATTTGGTTCTTGTTCCGCTCCAAAAGCTCATCTTTCGATTGATCCATAACGGAATGGCATACATTCTCGACGTTGAGACTTTCAAACTTGCGAAGTAGAGCGTGTATTGTCCCCATTATTATCCGTATTCTCAACCCCAGATTTATCCGTAGTTTTCCGCAGCTGAAATAGGGCAAACAGTTCGGCGATCTTTTTCCCCTTTTTAGGGTCACCCGAGAAGGTGCTGTCGACCTCCTTCTTAAATTGGTCGATGCTAAAATCCCCCAGGTGATCGCCGAACCATTTGCCGTCGTATTTCATGCGATTATTTTGACACGATGATCGGAAGGATTTCCAGCCCTGTGATATCCGCTGCGTCGAGGTCAGCGGGGGTAGGCCCTAAGAACACTTTAATCTTCGTATTGGCAGCAAGCGCGGTATAGGCGGTGTTATCGAAGGTGAGGGTCCAGCATTTGTTGACCGTATCTTTCACAAACGAAGTGATCGCCAGGGTCGTGCCGAATGCCGCACCGGTAAAGGCAGTCACCAGACCCGCCACAAGCTCGTCGGCGTACGAATCGTACACGTTGAGGTCGCCGCCCAGCGCCGCTGTAAGCACCTTCACACCGATCTTGTAGGCGTTGACCGTATGGGCAATCGGCTCATACGCGATGCCGTCCATCAGCCCAACCAGGTCGGACGATGTCATATCGGTGGTGATGTACGCGGCTGTCTTGTAGAACTCGTCAGAGCTGACGAAACTCAATGTCACCTTCGTGGATTTCACGTTCTGGGCATCATCGAAACCTTTGCCGACGATGGATACCAGGACCTTGAAGCCCTTGAAGATGTCCGTGGTGCGGCTCCGTGTACCCCACGTTTTGCCGGTGCTGCCGTGCACATAGACAGGCACGGTTGCGCCATCCAACGCAAACAGCTTCTGCTCGGTGGTAGACCCTGCGACCACGTCGAATTCGTACGCGGGCTTTGCGCCGAGGAGCACGAACTTGAGGCCATAGCCCAAGGACCCGGTCTTAGGCGCCTCGGTTTGGTCGGTATTGCCCTGCAATTCAGGGAACGGGAAAAGTTTTTCGCTGTCGCCGGTAGCCAGCTTTGTTTTGCTGACAAACTCTACGGCGAAGGTGGGCCCATCGACATAGTCGCCGGCGTCGAAGGTGCCGCCACCAAATGTGAGACCGACCGGGCGGTCTTTCGAGGGATCGCATTCAGGTCCACCGGTATTTCCACCGACAAGACCGCATTGGCTAAGACTCATTTTTATGAAAGTTTAAAAGTTAATAATTAGCACGTTGACAAAGGGTTGTAGATCATTCGATAATTCAGCCTGAAACAATGCCAAGGACTCATATCTGCCGCCTTCAATCCATCCTCACGCCGGGATCCCGGGTACTCCCGCAGAATATTGTCGATGCCCATCTCAAGCGACTCGTAGTTGAGGCCATAGGCCGCATTACCCATCGCCCGGGCGACATCCTGCCGGACTTCTTCGTCGGCGCGATGGCTGATGCCCGGCTTCAGCTTGTCCAGGTTCGCGAAGACCACCAGGTGCACGTTGACGATGGCCTCGGCCTGGATGGCGATCTTATCCGCGATACCGAAGAACGAGATCGCCGCCAGGGTATCGTTCAGGTATACCTCCTTGTATTCGTCGTTGCCGACAAAGACCTCAGCGATCATGCCGTTGCCTTTTTTGTTGCGATAGCAACGGCCATGCGCGTCATAGGTGATACCTTGCGGCCATACCTTGCTCAGGTTGTTAAAGAGCTTCTTTTGAGCCTGCTGGATCGGGATATCAATACCAACCGGGGCCGTCTTCGTATACAGCATAGCCAAGATTGAGAGTTTGTCCCTTGGGCTTCGGGAAAAATGTCTTCTGCAGCCTGGCGATTTCCGTCTCGATCTTCTGTGACAGACCCGTGGTCTTCGCCACATCTGAGGCCGGGATGGCGCCTTTCAGCTCCAGCATGACGCCTGCACTACCAAACCCTTCTTTCAGGATGCGCTCCTTATCGTTGCTGCGCGTCGAATAGAGTATCTGCTCGAGGACGTTGTACACCATCTGGAGCCCAACGGCGTTGTCGAAGACGTTGGCCCTTTTGGTGATCATCGCGGTGTGATCCCGGAAAGAACTCATTTCCAGATTCAGGCCGTACGGGACATTGGTGATGTACCGCAGCGACGAATTGAACAGGAGCGGACCGGTTTGCGGGGCCGTGATGGCGCCGGCGCAGAAACACAGCGTCTTATTCCAGCCCTCGACCTGCTCCCGGATCGCCCGGGCGGACCCAAGGTCGGTCTGGAAGTATCCGAAGTAGAACATGGCGCCTTTCGTCTCGGGGCCGATATAGTTCAGCACCAGGTCGGAGAAATCGACGATCGTAGCTTCGAACGCCGTGGCAGTGACTGTCGATGTCCATATCGGCGACCGCTTACCGTCTTTAAACAGGTACAGCGGAAAGGTTACGTGCTGGTCGAAATATAGCCGCACGCTGTCGATCTGCACGGCGATGTCAAAGGACTGGCCCACCTTGATCTCATATCCGACAAACAGCCCTGTGTTGTCCGCAGCCTGCTCAATCCGGGTATTCCGCTCGTACAGCAGCACGTGCTCCAGGTCGTCGGGCTCCTGGAAGACCGAATTCAAGCAGCGGGCGATAGCCGACCGTTGCAGGCTTTGCAGGTACGCGTTGAAGTCCGCGTTGCTGATTTCCGGGTTATCCTGGCAGTCCCGAAGATTCGGGACGGTGCACAGGGCATGGAAGTCATTGAAATACCGCAGGGATATCGATATCTGGTTATTGCTGTCCAGGATCGCGTACTTCGGAATCGTCGACTGTCGCCAGCCGATCCGGTTCAGCAGCAGGGCCATGATCGCCGACAGGTTGAACCCATTCGTGCGGTTGCCGCCGGCAGACCCGTATGCTAGATCCGACTGATGGATATACCATGTCTCGCCCGCATTGAAAGTCGTGCCGCCCACGAGTCGGAAGCCGCCAGCGCTGAGGACCTGGTAACCGTCGTACGGGTAAGTCCCGTATCCGGTCTTCTCGATCCAGCAATCCTGCCCCACCAGCGACGGGACAATACAGTCCGTCGCGTTGGGAGCGGGATCAAAGGGGCCGCCACCTCCGACTGTTATGAGTATCGGCTTACGCATTAGGGGGCCTGGTATCTCGGCGCGCGATAAATCACTGTTTGAACAACCGACTCCGTACCCGATCCCGTCGCCAGGACTTTGACAAACCGGGGCACAGGCGCTGCCACATAGAACATCGTCGATTGGGTCGTCACATTGGTGATCGTGAAGGCGCTGCCGATTGCCGTATAGTTCACGCCATCATTACAACCTTGCAAGACGACGGTCCCGGCACCGGTTCCCGATAGCTTCGTCAGAACCACCTGTACGGCGATCCCTGAGGGGCCGCTGGTAAGTTCAATGACCTTGCTTGCCGTGCCTGTGTTGGTGATCGTGTCACCTGCAGCAAGCGGTAGCGTTACGGCCTTCTGGGCGTGGGTGGCCGAAGCCAGCCCAGCCAGAAAGGCAACCAAAAACAAAAGTTTTTTCATTATTCTGAGTTATGAGTTTGAGAGTTATTGAATTACGCGCCCTGAGCAACTTCCCAGACAACGGACTCGTTCGCAGCAGACAGCGGAGGAGTGACCCAACCAATGGTGAGCGTCATTTCCGCTTCCAGAACCAAGTCCTGGATGCCACCGCCCTGAGCAGAGCCGTCAGCGCGCTGCGTGTAGGCGTGGAAGTCGAACAGCAGGCCCGAGCCGAGCGGGTCCTGGACGACGCCGAAGCCGCCCGTATACTCGTCGTAGCTGCCTTCGCCTGCGATATTCAGCGGGTCATTCCAGGGAAGACCGGCGAACGACGCGGCGGGCATAACGAGAGCGCAGCCGTTGGCGTAGTTGGCGTCGATGTCTTCGGTCGACTCAGAGATATTGAGATCCTTGAACTGAAAGGAAAGGTTCTCTTGGTTGGCGTTGCCCTGGTTGCCGAGGAATTCAGCCCGACGGTAAGCCGTGGAGTCGGAGATGATATCCAGCTGGCCGCGGTAGTTCTGCCGACGCATGAAGCTGGCGAGGTTCTGGTAGAACCGCTTTTCATCAGCACCGGCGATTTCCAGCGCGAAATTGGCCCCGTTCCAAGCACCTGCACCACCGGTAGAGGGAGCGGCAACCTGCGAACGGTTTGTCTGGAGATACGCCAGGGCGGCGGTGCCGGCCCGGGAGTGAAGGTTGCGAGCAGACTCAGCCATTTCATGCCCGAGCTGTGCAGCATAATCAAACATATTGGACTGGCCGGCTTTACGGTAAACCGTAAACGGCTCGACGAACTGCACCCAGCTCAACGTCACTTCCTTGGAATCGGCCTTGGTGCCGGTGTGGTTGTAGGCTTTGGCCGTGGTGGCGCTGGGTGCGCGCTTGATGCGGATATACGCCTTTACGGGGCGGGTATCTTTCTTGCGCAATTCCTGGTGTCCGGGGATCGTCACCTGCATGTTTTTCATGGCGAGCATCAGGGCAGGGTCCTGTTTGCGCCGAACTTCCGGCTGTTCAAAAGCCGGAATGAAGTTTGCCTGTGCGGCGAGTAGTGCCGAGGCGGTATAATTTGCCATTTGGTGAAAAGGAAAATAGAGAGAGATGATGCGGAACCTCCGCGATGGCTTTGGGGCACCGCCCCGTTTGGCTTTGGGGCACCGCCCCGAAATTTTGGAAGCCGCCCCCGGACTGACTCGGGTTAAGGCAATGGAGACGACTTCCGAGGACTAAAATACATTATTTTCGGAACTTTCAAATATTTGTGACACTTATTTTTCAAAAACAGAAAAGCCCCGGATTCCGCCGGAGCTCTATCGACTTCTGTAAGCCGCGCCTTTGTCTCACCAGAGTTACCGCAACAGTCGATGCGGACTGAATCATGGGGATTCGAACCCCACTCCCTTCGCACTTGCACTCTGCGATTGAGCCGGCCCTGCCACCGGCGCCTGGAGAGAAGGCTAATATTATACCAGCGCTTTAACTGTCAACTCTTCACCTGTCAGAGCGAAGTAGAGGTTTTGAAGTTGGTGGACGTATTTGATCTCAACCTTTCTATCCCCCATGCCTTGGTCATACGAGAATATAAAAGGCTGTTTTTCGGGTGGCACGCCGATCTGATCGATGGCGAAATCAAGGGCTCTTCCTTCAGTAGCCCACTCGATGATATCAATTTCATAATCCTGCGTGTCAAATCCCATCCTTCCCAGCCACTCGGCGGTGAGGGGGATGGGCAAAAAATCAACCTCGCCAGTCCCCAGCGTAGCCCCAGAATTCTTGTTTACTTCAGTCCCGTTGATCCGCGAGAACGTCAACCCGCCTCTTTCAATGCTATATACCGACGTCACTTCGCCTTGGTATAACACCAGGTTCTCCAGTCTCAATTCAGTTGCCTTTATCATGCCGTCAATCTACAAAAAATCCCCGTGTCGCCACAGGGATTTTCAGGTATTACTCGGTTTTTCAGTTGTCAGGAATTCAGGTCGAAGTCTGGGTTGGCCTTCTTTAACTCGGC